>NZ_JBEXYC010000003.1:198397-350124 GCF_040630835.1 Kitasatospora sp. NPDC005751 | reverse complement strand
GTCCAACGCCCCCTGCGCGATCCCCACCGCCTGCGCCGCGATCGTCACCCGCGTGTGGTCCAGCGTCCGCATCGCCGTCGCGAACCCCGACCCCTCCACACCGATCATCCGATCCGCCGGAATCCGCACATCGTCGAAGTACACCTCACGCGTCGGCGACCCCTTGATCCCCAACTTCCGCTCCGGCGCCCCGAACGACACCCCCTCGTCACCCTTCTCCACCACGAACGCCGAGATCCCCTTCGACCGAAGCTCCGGATCCGTCACCGCCATCACCGTATAGAACTCCGACACCCCCGCGTTCGTGATCCAGCGCTTCACCCCGTTCAACACCCAGAAATCACCGTCCCGCACCGCACGCGTACGCATCCCCGCCGCGTCCGAACCCGCCTCCGGCTCCGACAGGCAGTACGAGAACATCCCCTCACCCCGCGCCAGCGCCCCCAGGTACTTCGCCTTCAACTCCTGCGACCCCGCCAACTGCACCGGCAACGACCCCAGCTTGTTCACCGCCGGGATCAACGACGACGAGGCACACACCCGCGCCACCTCCTCGATCACGATCACCGTCGCCAGCGCGTCCGCCCCCGCACCACCGAACTCCTCCGGCACGTGCACCGCGTGCAGGTCATTGCCCCGCAACGCGTCCAACGCCTCCTGCGGGAACCGACCCTCCTCGTCCACCTCCGCCGCGAACGGAGCGATCTTCGCCTCGGCCAGCGAACGCACCGCCTCACGCAGCATCTCGTGCTCCTCGGAGATCCGGAAGAGATCGAAGTCCGCCGACCCTGCGCTGCCCGCCATGATGCCTGCCTCGCCGCTCAGTTGTTAGTTACCGTTAAGTAGATCCTAGGGCTCCGACCTGCGGCTGCCTAGGTTCAGTCGACGTCGGACCCGAGGGTGTCGCCGGCCCGGTGCTCCTGGAAGTACTCCGGCATCCGGTCGTTGCGCATCGCCTCCCAGAGCTGCGCCGCCGGACGCTCGTCCAGCAGCACGACGCTCTGGCCGTCGCGGGTGTCGAAGCCGCCGAACGGCGCGTTCATGAAGCGGACATCGTCGGCGCGCAGCGAGCGCAGGCCCCAGGCGAGCTGGAAGAGGTCGGTGTTGGAGAGCCGGTCGTCCACGCTGACCACCTCGCCGACCGACTGCAGCAGGCCGCCGAGGCGGGACGGACTGGCCAGCGTGCCGGAGTCCATGACCCGGAGCATCAGCGCGCGCAGGAAGTTCTGCTGCCGCTTCGTGCGGTCGAGGTCCCCACCGGGCAGGCCGTAGCGCTCACGGACGTACAGCAGCGCCTGGGCGCCGTCCATGTGATGGGTCCCGGCCTCCCAGGCGCGGGCCTCGCCGGCCGCCTCGATGGTGCGCGGAATGGTGATGTCCACGCCACCGACGGCGTCGGTGAGGGCGCGGAAGCCGTTCCAGTCGACCACGGCGAGGTGGTCGATCCGGATGCCGGTGAGGTTCTGCACGGTCTCGGTCATCAGGGCCGGGCCTCCCCAGGAGTACGCGGCGTTCAGCTTGGCCTTGCCGTGCCCGGGGACGTCCACCCAGGTGTCGCGGGCCAGCGAGACCAGCGAGGCGCTGCGGCCGTCCTCGGACAGGTGCAGCAGCATCATGGTGTCACTGCGGGCCGCGCCCTCCTGCCAGACCGGGGCCTTCGCCACGCTGCCGGTGGTCGGCACGTCGGAGCGGGCGTCCAGGCCGACCAGCAGCAGGTTGAGGCCGCTCGCCGGGACGGGCCTCGGCTGGGCGGACTCCGGCGCGGTCGGGAAGGCGTCCGGGATCCGGGTGACCGAGGAGGCGTAGTGCTCGGCCGCCCAGAAGAGCGCGCCGCCCGTACCGAGGACCAGCACCAGCAGCGCGGAGAGCGTCCACAGCAGGACGCGGCGGGTGCGACGGCGGCGGGCCGGCGGCTCGGGGCCCCGGCCCGGCCCGGCGGCCTCCGCGCCGCCGGCGCGCGGCTCGAAGAGGCTGAGCCCCTCCGCCCGCCCGCCGGACCCGTCGGGACGCGGCGGTTCTTCGGTGGGGGGCGCCTCGTCGGCGTGGGGCGGTTCTGCGGCGTGGGGCGGGCGCGGCGGTTCTTCGGCGTGGGGTGTGTCCGGTGTGTCCGTGCTCTCGGGCTTCGGATCCATGCGCGCATTGTGCCGCCGGTCACAGCACCCGTGTGGGGGTTCCGCCGGATCGCGCCCGGCGCACACCCGGCGCCCGGCGGCAGCGCCCGGGTGCCCGAAACATCGGCGCAGGCGGGACGGCCTGGGCCGGGTCCGGACGGGCGGATAGCATCGGTGCTCACACGTCCTGCCCGTCCCACGGCAGGCAAGGTCGAGATTCCGCAAAGGGGAACCCGTGACCCTCCGCATCTCCGTGATCGGCACCGGCTATCTCGGTGCCACCCACGCCGCCGCCATGGCGGAGTTCGGCTTCGAGGTGCTGGGTCTGGACATCGACCCCGAGAAGATCGCCACGCTGACCGCCGGCCGGGTGCCGATGTACGAGCCGGGCCTGTCCGAGCTGCTGCTCAAGCACGTGGCGGGCCACGAGGGTTCGACCGGCCGGCTGCGCTTCACCACCTCCGCCCAGGAGGCCGCGGAGTTCGGCGACGTGCACTTCGTCTGCGTCAACACCCCGCAGCGCAAGGGCGAGTTCGCCGCCGACATGTCCTACGTGGACGCCGCGATCGACGAGCTGGCCCCGCACCTGACCCGGCCGGTGCTGGTGGTCGGCAAGTCCACCGTGCCGGTCGGCTCCGCGAACCGGCTGGCCGAGCGGCTGGCCGCGCTGGCGCCGGTCGGCGAGGACGCCGAGCTCGCCTGGAACCCGGAGTTCCTGCGCGAGGGCTTCGCCGTCCAGGACACCCTGCGGCCGGACCGGATCGTGGTCGGCGCCCGCAGCGAGCGCGCCGAGCGGCTGCTGCGCGAGGTGTACGCCGAGCCGATCGCGGCCGGCGTGCCGTTCGTGGTCACCGACTTCGCCACCGCCGAGCTGGTCAAGGCCGCCGCCAACTCCTTCCTGGCCACCAAGATCTCGTTCATCAACGCGATGGCCGAGGTCTGCGAGGCGGCCGGCGCCGACGTCACCCTGCTCTCCACCGCGCTCGGCCACGACGACCGGATCGGCCGCAAGTTCCTCAACGCGGGCCTGGGCTTCGGCGGCGGCTGCCTGCCCAAGGACATCCGCGCGTTCATGGCCCGGGCCGGGGAGCTGGGCGCCGACCAGGCGCTGGCCTTCCTGCGCGAGGTCGACTCGATCAACATGCGGCGCCGCTCCCGGATGGTCGAGCTGGCCCGCGAGCAGTGCGGCGGCGGCTTCCTCGGCCGCCGGGTCGCCGTCCTCGGCGCCGCCTTCAAGCCCAACTCCGACGACATCCGGGACTCCCCCGCGCTCAACGTCGCCGCCCAGATCCAGCTCCAGGGCGCGCAGGTCACGGTGTACGACCCGAAGGCGATGGACAACGCCCGCAAGATGTTCCCGGGACTGGCCTACGCGCAGTCCCCGCTGGAGGCCGCCGAGGGCGCGCACGTGGTCCTGCACCTCACCGAGTGGCAGGAGTTCCGCGACCTCGACCCGGCCGAGCTGGGCACGGTGGTCGCCGAGCGCCGCCTGCTGGACGGCCGCAACGCCCTGGACGCCGACGCCTGGCGCGCGGCCGGCTGGACGTACCGGGCGCTGGGCCGCCCGAGCTGACGCGGCACGCGCCGAGGCCCGCCGGTCGTTCCGACGACCGGCGGGCCTCGTGCGTGCTAACCGAACCGCCCGCCGAGCCCGAGCCGGGGGATCTCGATGGCGGGGCACTTGTCCATCACCATCGCGAGACCGGCCGCGCGGGCCCGCTCGTAGGCGGCCTCGTCCACCACGTCGAGCTGGAACCAGACGCCCTTGGCACCGATGGCCACGGCTTCGTCGGCCACCGCGCCGGCGAGGTCGGACCGGACGAAGGTGTCGACCACGTCGACCTCGAACGGGATGTCCGCCAGCGAGGCGTACCCCTGCTCCCCGTGAACGGTCTCGGCCTTCGGGTGCACGGGCACGATCCGCTTCCCGAAGCGCTGCAGCACCTCGGCGACGCCGTACGCGGCGCGCCGGCGGTTGGACGACAGGCCGACCACGGCCCAGGTGTCGCCCAGCTCGGTAAGGATCTTGCGGACCGTCTCCGGGTCGCCGTACATGCCCTGCCTCCTCGCAGCCGCGGACTCAACCACTGGCAGCACCCCGGTCCGTCCGGCCATTCCCGGGCGGACCGGGCCGGGAACGGCCGTCCGTGCTGGTGCTCAGCCGTCGAGGCCGTGGACGTCGTGCTCAGCCGTCGACGTCGTGCTCAGCCGTCGAGGCCGTCGAGCTGCGCGAGGGTGGCGATGGACGGACGGCGGGTGGTCCGCAGCTCACGCGCGACGGCCTCGGCGTCGCGCAGCACGCGTACCGCGTTGTGCCAGGTGAGCTTCCCGAGGTCGGTCGGCGACCAGCCCCGGCCGAGCAGTTCGGCGATCAGGTTGGGGTAGCCGGCCACGTCGTCCAGCCCGGCCGGGAGGAACGCCGTGCCGTCGAAGTCGCCGCCGATGCCGATGTGGTCGATGCCGGCCACCTCGCGCATGTGGTCGAGGTGGTCGGCGACGGTGGCCGGGGTGGCGACCGGGCGCGGGGTGGCCTGCTCGAAGGCCCGCTGGCAGGCCATCCCGGCCGGGGTGGTGTCGAGGTGGTCGAAGCCGTGGGCGCGCATGTTCTCGTCCGCGGCGGCGGTCCACTCGATGGCGGCGGGCAGGATGAACTTCGGGACGAAGGTGGCCATCGCCACGCCGCCGTTGGCCGCCAGCCGGCCGAGCACGTCGTCCGGGACGTTGCGCGGGTGGTCGCAGACGGCGCGCGCCGAGGAGTGCGAGAAGAGCACCGGCGCCTCGCTGACCCGCAGCGCGTCGCGCATGGTGTCGGCGGAGACGTGCGAGAGGTCGACCAGCATGCCGAGCCGGTTCATCTCCCGGACGACCTCCTCGCCGAACCGGGTCAGGCCCCCGGCCGCCGGCTTGTCGGTCGCGGAGTCGGCCCACGGGGTGTTGTCGTTGTGGGTGAGCGTCAGGTACCGGACGCCGAGCTCGTACAGGGCGCGCAGGGTGGCCAGCGAGGAGTCGATGGAGTGGCCGCCCTCGGCGCCCATCAGGGAGGCGATCCGGCCGTCGGCGCGGGCGGCCTCCATGTCCTCGGCGGTGAACGCGAGGCGGAGCCGGTCGGGGAAGCGCGCGGCCAGGGCCCGGACGAAGTCGATCTGCTCCAGGGTGGCGCTGACGGCGTGGTCGCCGGCCAGCCGCGAGGGGACGTAGACGGACCAGAACTGCGCGCCGACCCCGCCCGCGGCGAGGCGGGCGAGGTCGGTGTGCAGCCGTGAACTCTGGTCGGCGGCCAGGTCGAGCGTGTCGAGGTCGTAGCCGACCTGCTCGCGCATCGCCCAGGGGAGGTCGTTGTGGCCGTCCACCACGGGGGTGTCGCGGAGGAGGGCGCGGGCACGGTCCAGCAGGGCGGCCGGGTCGGGCTGCTCAGCGGAGTCCAACAGCTCAGAGGTCATACGAGCTGTTGTATCCGATATGACTACTTTCCAAAGCCGAAGGAGGCGGAACCCGCCACCTTGGCCCGCAGCTTCTTCCCCTTCTCGGTGGCCTGGCTGTTCAGCTCGGCCTGGAAGTCGGTCATCTTCTCGGTCAGCTCCGGGTCGAACGCGGCCAGCATCCGCACCGCCAGCAGGCCCGCGTTGCGCGCGCCCGCCACCGAGACGGTGGCCACCGGCACCCCGGCCGGCATCTGGACGATCGACAGCAGGCTGTCCATGCCGTCCAGGTAGCGCAGCGGCACCGGGACGCCGATGACCGGCAGCGGGGTGACCGAGGCGAGCATGCCCGGCAGGTGGGCGGCGCCGCCGGCGCCCGCGATGATCGCCTTCAGGCCGCGCCGGTGGGCCTCCTCGCCGTACGCGACCATCTCGCGCGGCATCCGGTGCGCGGAGACGACGTCCACCTCGTAGGGGATCTCGAACTCGTCGAGGGCCTGGGCCGCGGCCTCCATGACCGGCCAGTCGGAGTCCGAGCCCATCACGATGCCGACCAGGGGGCCGTGGGAAGAGGAGGTCATTCGGTGATCGTTCCTCGCAGGTAGGCGGCCGCGTGACGGGCGCGCTCGCGGACGTCGTCGAGGTCGTCCCCGAAGACGTTGACGTGACCGACCTTGCGGCCGGGCTTCACGTCCTTCCCGTACATGTGGATCCGCAGGCCGGGGTCACGGGCCATGCAGTGCAGGAAGGCGTGGTACATGTCCGGGTAGTCGCCGCCGAGCACGTTGACCATGACGGTCCACTTGGCGCGCGGCCGGGGGTCGCCGAGCGGCAGGTCGAGCACGGCCCGCAGGTGGTTCTCGAACTGCGAGGTGACGGCGCCGTCCTGGGACCAGTGCCCGGAGTTGTGCGGGCGCATGGCCAGCTCGTTGACCAGGATCCGGCCGTCCCGGGTCTGGAACAGCTCGACCGCCAGGTGGCCGGTGATGTCCAGCTCGCCGGCGATCCGCAGGGCCAGCTGCTGGGCCTCGTCGGACAGCGCCGGGTCGAGGTCCGGCGCCGGGGCGGTCACCTCGGCGCAGACGCCGTTCTCCTGGACGCTCTCCACCACCGGGTAGGCGACGGCCTGGCCGCTGGGCGAGCGGACCACGTTGGCGGCCAGCTCGCGGACGAAGTCCACCTTCTCCTCGGCCAGCACGGGGACGCCGGCCAGGAACGGCGCGTGCGCCTGCTCCTCGTCGTCGACGACCCAGACGCCCTTGCCGTCGTAGCCGCCGCGGACGGTCTTGAGGACGACCGGGTAGCCGGCGCCCTCCTCGGCGAAGGCCGTCACGTCGGCCGGGCCGGAGACGATCCGGTGCCGGGGGCAGGGCACCCCGATGGAGTCGAGCCTGGCCCGCATCACGCCCTTGTCCTGGGCGTTGACCAGCGCCTCCGGGCCGGGCCGGACGGCCACGCCGTCGGCCTGCAGGGCCCGCAGGTGCTCGGTCGGCACGTGCTCGTGGTCGAAGGTGATCACATCGCAGCCGGCCGCGAAGCGGCGCAGCGTGTCGAGGTCGCGGTAGTCGCCGAGGACGGTGTCGGAGACCACCTGCGCGGCGGAGTCCTGGGGCGTGTCGGCGAGGAGTTTGAACCGGACCCCGAGCGGGATGCCCGCCTGGTGTGCCATCCGGGCCAGCTGCCCGCCGCCGATCATGCCCACTACTGGAAAATTCGCATTGCCCGGGGAAGTCACCCCGCCAGGATATCCGGGCCGGTCGGGGGCCATGGAACCGCCATGGAACCGCACGGCCGGCGGGCACCGTCCCAGGGAGCGAGGAGCCCGGGGGGCTGAGCCGATCGGCGGAACCGGGTAGCCTGGACCGCTAGGTCCTGGTACGCGTGGTCCGATCATGTGCGTGCACGCAGGGCTCAAGGGGCCAGCCGCGCATCCGCTCCGGGCCCCCTCGTCCGCAGCACATGGAGGCAGCCCGGTATGGCGACGACCGCAGCGTCGAACCCCCCGCTGACGCAGAGACTGCGCGGTCTGTCGGGCGAGGTGGTGAAGTTCGGCATCGTCGGCCTGAGCGGTGTGGTGGTCAACTTCGCCGTCTTCTGGATCTGCATCAACGGGTTCCACCTGGCCTCGCTACGGTCCAACATCGCCGCCACCCTGGTGGCCATCGCGACCAACTACCTCGGCTACCGCTACTGGCTGTACCGGGACCGCGACGCCGCCTCGCGCAAGCGCGAGATCACGCTGTTCCTGCTGTTCAGCGGCGCCGGGATGCTGATCGAGACCGGGGTGCTGGGCTTCTCGGTCTACGTGCTCGGCCTGGACTCGCACTTCGAGCAGCTGGCCGCCAAGGTGGCCGGCCTCGCGGTGGCCACGGTGTTCCGCTTCGTCTCCTACCGGACGTGGGTCTTCACGGCCGTCCCGGAGACCGGCGCCGAGCCCGCCCCGGCGGCCGAGGTCGTCGCGCAGGCCGAGCTGGTGCTCGCCGCCGAGGAGATCCGGTACGCCAAGGCCGAATAGGCCCACCCCCTTGCCCCGCCCGCTCGGGCGGGAGGACAGTGGTGACCGAGGGCGAGCACGGCCGGCGAACGATCGAGGCCCGGGGGATCACAGGAGGCTCGCCATGGCGTTCGTCCAGATCATCGACTGCAAGACCGACAAGGTGGACGACCTCAACCGGCTGATGGACAGCTGGGCCGAACAGACCGAGGGCCGGCGGACGGTCGGACACGCGATGGTCGGCGCCGACCGCGCGGACCCGCGGCACCTGGTGGAGATCGTCGAGTTCGCCTCCTACGAGGACGCGATGAAGAACTCCGCGCTGCCCGAGACCGACCGGATCTTCCGGGAGATGGTCGCGCTCTGCGACGAGCCGCCGACCTTCACCGACCTGGACGTGGTCCGCGACACCCGGTTCTGAGGGCACCGCACGGGCCGGACCGGGAGCGCCGCGCGAAGACCTGCCGCTCAGGCCTCGCGCTGGCTGCGGCCCAGGAAGATGGCGAACACCGGCGGCTTCAGCGAGAGCAGTTCGAGCCGGCCGCCGTCCGCCTCCGCGAGGTCGCGGGCCACCGCCAGGCCGATCCCCGTCGAGTTGCGCCCGCTGACCGCCCGTTCGAAGACCCGGTTGCCCAGCTCCGGCGGCACCCCGGCGCCCTGGTCCTGCACCTCGACCACCACCGACGTCCCCGACGGCCGCACCCGCAGGGTGATCAGCCCGGCGCCGTGCATCAGCGAGTTCTCGATCAGGGTGGCCAGCACCTGGGCCACCGTGCCGGGGGTGCCGACGGCGGTGACCCCGTGCAGGCCCTCCACCTGGAGCACCCGGCCGGTGCCGCGCAGCGACGGGCCCCACTCCTCCACCTGCTGCTTGACCACGTCGTCCAGGTCGAAGGCGACGGCGGTGGGGCTGCGCGGGTCCCGCTGGGTGGTGAGCAGCCGCTGGACGACGTCGGTGAGCCGCTCGACCTGCTGGAGGGCGATGGTCGCCTCCTCCTTGACGGTCTCCGGATCCTCGGCGACCGCGGTGATCTCCTCCAGCCGCATGGAGAGCGCGGTGAGCGGGGTGCGCAGCTGGTGCGAGGCGTCGGCGGCGAGCCGCCGTTCGGCGGTGAGCATCCGGGCGATCCGCTCGGCGCTGACGTCCAGCACCTCGGCGACCCGGTCCAGCTCGGGCACGCCGTAGCGGCGGTCGCGCGGGCGCGGGTCGCCGGAGCCGAGCCGCTCGGCCGTCTCGGCGAGGTCGGTGAGCGGCCGGGCCAGCCGCTTGGCCTGCCAGACGGCCAGGGCGACGGCCGCCTGGACGGCGAGCAGTGCCACCACGCCGAGCAGCAGCAGCATGTTGGCGATCTCGTGGTCGACGCCGGCCCGGGACTGCTCGACGGTGACGGTCTCCCCGCTGGCGCCCTGCTCGACGGACTTCAGCAGATGGGTCCCGGCCGGCCGCTCGCCGCTGGAGACGACGGACTTGCCGGGGATGTCCACCTCGACGTACTGGCCGTCGGTGACCTGGTTGGCGAACTTGTCGCCGGTGACCGGCTCGCCCGCGGAGAGCCGGTTCTCCACCAGCGCGAGCACCCGGACGGCGGCCGCGTCCACCCGGTCCTGCGCCGAGTTCACGATGGTGCGCTTCTCGACCAGGGCGAGCGGGACGCAGAACACCGCGACCACCACCAGGACGACGCCCAGCAGCGAGTTGATCATCCGGCGCTTCACGCTGCCGCTCCCCGTGGTGGTTCGTTCCCCTTACGGGGGCCAGTTCTTCTTACAGGGGCTAGTTCTTCTCGAAGCGGAAGCCCACTCCGCGCACGGTGGCGATGTAGCGGGGGTTGGCCGCGTCGTCGCCGAGCTTCTTGCGCAGCCAGGAGATGTGCATGTCCAGCGTCTTGGTGGAGGTCCACCAGGTGGTGTCCCAGACCTGGCGCATGATCTCCTCCCGGGTGACCACCCGCCCGGCGTCCCGAACCAGCACCCGCAGCAGCTCGAACTCCTTGGCGGAGAGCGTCAGCTCCTCCTCGCCGAGCCAGGCGCGGTGGGACTCGATGTCGATCTTCACCCCGTGCGCGCCGGTGGTGAGCTGGTCCACGTTGCCGCGCCGGAGCAGGGCCCGGACGCGGGCGAGCAGTTCGGCGAGGCGGAAGGGCTTGGTGACGTAGTCGTCGGCACCGGCGTCCAGGCCGACCACGGTGTCCACCTCGTCCGCACGGGCGGTGAGGACGAGGACGGGGCAGCTCTTGCCGTCGGCCCGCAGGCGGCGGCAGACCTCCAGGCCGTCCATCTCGGGAAGACCGAGGTCGAGGACGACGAGGTCGACCTCCTCGGTGAGCCCGGCGGCCAGTGCGGCCGGACCGTCCTCGCGGACGAGCACCTCATAGCCCTCGCGTCGCAGGGCCCGGGCGAGCGGTTCGGAGATCGCCGGATCGTCCTCGGCGAGCAGCACACAGGTCATGTGGTGATGGTAGTCCGCCGGGGATAGGGGGCCTGCGCTGTGAGGTAGTTCACAGAGCGTGATCGTTATACGGAGCGCGATCACCGCTCAACGGACATGCCCCAACCGCCTGTTCGGCGAAGATTCCACGGCTGGGTCTTGCATCCGAAGGAACATGTCCAGCCCTACCATGGATCTATCGATCAGATTGATCGCAGACTTTGCCATCGCCATACCTAA
The DNA here is from genome assembly GCF_040630835.1 of Kitasatospora sp. NPDC005751. NCBI lineage: Bacteria > Bacillati > Actinomycetota > Actinomycetes > Kitasatosporales > Streptomycetaceae > Kitasatospora > Kitasatospora sp. NPDC005751. The sequence continues at coordinate 339,432 of NZ_JBEXYC010000003.1, read as the reverse complement.
TTGGCGTGTTTTGTCAGCTGATAACGCCAAATCTGGCCACGTACAGTGGTTTGGTCCACGTCCGCCGTACCCCCCTAGGCGGACGCTGTCAGCAAGGAACCACTACACATGGCGTCTACGACCCTGGAGTCCGGCGTTCAGTCGGCCTCTCCCAGCGGCAAGACCTTCCTCGGGCACCCCCGTGGACTCGCCACTCTCTTCATGAGTGAGATGTGGGAGCGCTTCAGCTACTACGGCATGCGCGCCCTGCTGGTCCTTTACATGACCGCCTCCATCACGGAGGGCGGTCTCGGCATGAAGATGGCCGTGGCCAGCGCGGTCTACAGCGTGTACACGGCCATGGTCTACCTGCTGGCCCTGCCGGGCGGCTGGATCGCCGACCGATTCCTCGGTGCCCGCAAGACCGTCGCGGTGGGCGGCTCGATCATCATGATCGGCCACTTCCTGCTGGCCGTTCCGGCGAGCGTGTCGTTCTTCGTCGGCCTGGCGTTCATCGCGCTCGGCTCCGGCCTGCTGAAGGCCAACATCTCGACGATGGTCGGCCACCTGTACGACGGTCCGAACGACCCGCGCCGTGACGGTGGCTTCACCATCTTCTACATGGGCATCAACCTCGGTGCCTTCGCGGCGCCGCTGGTGATCGGCACCATCGGCCAGAGCGTCAACTGGCACCTCGGTTTCGCCCTCGCCGGTGTCGGCATGGCGATCGGCCTGATCCAGTTCATGCTGGGCAGCCGCCACCTGAGCGCCAAGAGCGACGTGGTGACCTCGCCGATCTCGGCAGCCGAGAAGCGCGTGATCTTCAGGAAGGCCGGCTTCTGGCTGGCGCTGGCCACCGTGTTCTACGCGGTCGTCGCGCTGACCGGCCACTTCACGATCAACTGGGCGATCTGGCCGCTCTCCATCGCCGGCATCGCGCTTCCCGTGTTCGTCTTCGCCAAGGTGAAGCGCGACAAGGACCTCGACGCGGGCGAGCAGTCCAAGATGAGCGGTTACATCTGGTTCTTCGTGGCCGCCGCCGTGTTCTGGATGATCTACGACCAGTCGGGCTCGACTCTGAGCATCTTCGCGGACGAGAACACCTCGTCCACGCTGTTCGGCTTCGACTTCCCGTCGACCTGGTTCCAGTCGCTGAACCCGCTGTACATCATGGCGCTGGCCCCGGTCTTCGCCTGGCTCTGGGTGGCCCTGTCCCGCAAGGCCAAGAACCCCAGCACCACCATGAAGTTCGCGTTCGGTCTGCTGATGATCGGCGCCTCCTTCCTCGTCATGATGCTGGCCATGGCGGCTGCCGCGGGCGGCACCAAGGTCACCCCGCTCTGGCTGGCCATGGTGTACCTGATCCAGACCGTCGGTGAGCTGACGCTCTCCCCCGTGGGCCTGTCCGTCACCACCAAGCTGGCCCCGGCGAAGTACGCCAGCCAGATGATGGGCGTCTGGTTCCTCGCCGTCACCGCCGGTGACTGCGTCGCGGCCATCTTCCAGCTCGTCCTCGGCGACAGCGTGGTCGGCAGCACCTGGTACTTCGCGGTCCAGGGTGCGATGGCGATCGTCGCGGGCATCGGTCTGGCGATGTACCGCAAGAAGGTCGTGAAGCTGATGGGCAACGTCCACTGACGCACCCCGAAGCACCGCCGGGCACGCCCCGGCACGAGGGGCCGGTACGGATCGGAAGATCCGTACCGGCCCCTTTTTCGGACGCGTGACCGCCCCGAGGCGTGTCAGGGTGTCGGGCATGTCGAGTGAATCGCTGCCCCGTCAGCTCGCCCGTACCCGTCGGTTCTCCCTCGGGGTGCCCGCCCATCCGGTCGTCTGCGACGGCGGGCGGACGGTGCTGTTCCTGCGCAGCCGGGCCGGGGACGACCCGGCCGGCTGTCTCTGGGCGCTGGACGCCGACAGCGGCGAGGAGCGGCTGCTGGCCGATCCGGCCGGGCTGGGCGGCGAGGGCCGGGACGTCCCCGAGGCGGAGCGGATCCGCCGCGAGCGCTCCCGCGTGCACGCCACCGGAATCACCGCCTTCGCCGCCGACCGGGCCGGCCGGACGGTCGTCTTCGCCCTGGGCGGGGAGCTCTGGGTGGCGGACCCCGTCGGTGGCGGCGTCCGCCGGATACCGACCGCCACCGGCGTCTACGACCCGCGCCCGGACCCGACCGGCCGCCGGATCGCCTACGTGGGCGACGGGGCGCTGCGCGTCATCGGGGTGGACGGCACCGGGGACCGCGCGCTGGCCGAGCCCGAGCACGCCGAGGTCGCGTACGGCGTCCCCGACCACGTCGCCGCCGAGTCCATGCACCGCACCCGGGCGTACTGGTGGTCGCCGGACGGCACCCGGCTGCTGGCCGCCCGGGTGGACAACGGCCCGCTCGCCCGCCTCCACCTCGCCGACCCGGCCGATCCGGCGCGGCCGCCGCGCGTCCTGCGCTACCCGCTGGCCGGCACCGCCAACGCCGACGTCTCGCTCTGGCTGCTGGACCTCGACGGCGGCCGTACCGAGGCCCGCTGGGACCGCGCCGGGTTCGAGTACCTGGCCGCCGCCGGCTGGGACGCCCACGGCCCCTTCGCCGCCGTGCAGAGCCGGGACCAGCGCACCGTCCGCACCCTCGCCGTGGATCCGGCCGACGGCGCCACCCGGACGCTCGCCGAGCAGCGGGACGAGCACTGGGTCGAACTCGTCCCCGGCCTGCCCGTCCGCACCGCCGCCGGGGTCCTGGTCGACGCCGCGGACCTCGGCGACACCCGCCGGCTCACCGTGGGCGGCGAGCCCGTCACCCCGCCCGGTCTCCAACTGCGCTCGGTGCTCGGGACCGACGGCGAACAGGTCCTCTTCACCGCCTCCACCGAGCCGACCGAAACCCACCTGTGGTCGTACGACCCGGCCGAGGGCGCCGTACAACTCAGCTCCGCGCCCGGCGCGCACACCGGCGTACGGAGCGACGGCACCCTCGTCCACACCGCGCGGACGCCCGGTGCGCCCGGCGGGCACACCACCGTCCACCGGAACGGGCGCCCCGCCGTCGACCTGCGCTCGCACGCGCAGCGCCCCGTCCTCACCGCCCGGCCCGAGCTGCTCCGGCTGGGCCCGCGCGAGCTTCGCGCGACGCTCTTCCGGCCCACCGGCCACCGCCCCGGCGACGGCCCGCTGCCCGTCCTGCTCGACCCCTACGGCGGGCCCGCGCTGCAGAAGGCCACCGCGGCCGGCGGCTGGCCCGACCTGGTCGCGCAGTGGTTCGCCGACCAGGGCTTCGCCGTCCTGGTGGTGGACGGGCGTGGCACTCCCGGCCGGGGCCCGCAGTGGGAGAAGGCCGTGTTCGCGGACATCGCCACGCCGGTCCTGGACGACCAGGTCGAGGCCCTGCGGGAGGCCGCACTGGCCCGCCCGGGGCTGCTGGACCTCGACCGGGTGGCCGTCCGGGGCTGGTCCTTCGGCGGCTTCCTGGCCGCCCTGGCCGTGCTGCGCCGCCCGGACGTCTTCCACGCCGCGGTGGCCGGGGCCGCGCCCACCGACCACCGGCTGTACGACACCCACTGGAAGGAGCGCTTCCTCGGCCACCCGGACGAGCACCCGGAGCGCTACGACGCCTGCTCGCTGATCCCCGACGCCGCCGGCCTGCGCCGGCCGCTGCTGCTGGTGCACGGCCTGGCCGACGACAACGTGCTGCCCGCGCACACGCTGAGGCTCTCCGCCGCCCTGCTCGCCGCCGGCCGCCCGCACGAGCTGCTGCCGCTCAGCGGGGCCACCCACTCCCCCAGCGACGAGACGGTGGCGGAGAACCTGCTGCTGCACCAGCTGGACTTCCTGCGCCGCGGCCTCGCCGCGCGGGGCCGGTAACGGCCGGGGGGCGACGGCGGTCGCCGTCGCCCCCCGGCCCCCGGAGCCGTGAAGGTCAGACCTCGCGGACCCCGGCCCGCCAGACCGCCGCCGTCAGCGGGACGCCCGGCCGGTACGCGAGGTGGACGTGCGAGGGCGCCTCCAGCAGCTGGAGGTCGGCCCGGGCGCCGACCGTCACCACGCCGACGTCGGTGCGCCGCAGCGCCCGGGCGCCGCCCGCGGTGGCGGCCCAGACCGCCTCGTCCGGCGTCATCCCCATCTCCCGGACCGCGACCGCGATGCAGAACGCCATCGAACTGGTGAAGCTGGAGCCCGGGTTGCAGTCGGTGGAGAGCGCGACGACGGCGCCCGCGGCGAGCAGCCGGCGCGCGTCCGGGTAGGCGGCGCGGGTGGAGAACTCCGCGCCCGGCAGCAGCGTCGCCACCGTCTCCGAGCCGGCCAGCGCGGCCACGTCCTCGTCGGTGAGGTGGGTGCAGTGGTCGGCCGAGGCCGCCCCCAGCTCGACGGCGAGCTGGACGCCCGGGCCGTAGGAGAGCTGGTTGGCGTGCACCCGGGGGGTGAGACCGCGCTCGATCCCGGCGGTCAGGATCGCCCGGGCCTGGTCCCCGTCGAAGGCGCCGTTCTCGCAGAAGACGTCCACCCAGCGGGCGTAGGGCGCGCAGGCGTCCAGCATGTCGCCGGTGACCAGGTCCACGTAGCCCGCCGGGTCGTCGGCGTACTCGGGGGCGACCACGTGGGCGCCCAGGTAGGTGGTCTCGGAGGTGTACGAGGAGGCGATCCGCAGCGCCCGGGCCTCGTCGACGATGGTCAGCCCGTAGCCGGACTTGCACTCGATCGCGGTCGTCCCCTGCCGCAGCGCCTCGCGCACGAACCGGGCCAGGTTGGCGTCGAGTTCGGCGTCGCTCGCGGCCCGGGTGGCGGCCACCGTCGTCCGGATCCCGCCCGCGGTGTACGACTGGCCGGACATCCGGGCGTTGAACTCCGCGGTGCGGTCCCCGGCGAACACCAGGTGGGCGTGCGAGTCGACGAAGCCGGGCAGCAGCGCCCGCCCGGCCGCGTCGAACCGCTCGTCCGCGGCGGGCGCCTCGGCCGCCGGCCCGACCCAGGCGACCGTGCCGCCGTCCACCACCACGGCCGCGTCGGTGAGCAGGCCGAGCGGCCCGGTCCCGTACGCGGGGTCGTTGGTGACCAGGCTGCCGATCCCGGTGATCAGGGTGCTCGGCATGCCCTGACTCTGCGGGCTGCTCGGGGTGCTCACATCAGGCCTTTCGGGGCTGGACCCGGGGCGGGCGGGGTCGGCCCCGCCCGCCCCCGGGAGGTACGGGGACTCAGCAGCTCAGCGCGGCGATCGAGGACCGCAGCGCGGCCGGGACGTCGGGCACCAGCTGGTGGACGCCGTCCCGGACGATCTGCCGTCCGCCGACCACCACGTGCCGCACGTCGGCGGCCGAGGCGGCGAACACCGCGATCTCGGCGCCGAGCCGGCTCGGCGGCCCGGCGGTGCGCACCGAGTCCAGGGCGATCACGGTGAAGTCGGCCAGGGCGCCGGCCTCGATCCGCCCGGCCTCCGGCCAGCCGAGCGAGGCGTGTCCGTCCTCGGTGCCCGCCCGCAGCAGCGAGTTGGCCGTCCAGTGGCCCCGGGTCCTGGTCCGCAGCCGCTCGTCCAGCTCCAGCGCGCGGGCCTCCTCGAACGGGTCGATGACGGCGTGGCTGTCACTGCCCAGGGTGATCGGGCAGCCCGCCGAGGCGAGCCGGCGGGCCGGACCGATGCCGTCGGCGAGGTCCCGCTCGGTGGTGGGGCACATGCAGATGGCGGTCGAGGAGTCGCTGAGGAGCTTGATGTCCTCGTCGGTGAGGTGGGTGGCGTGCACCGCCGAGGTGCGCGGGCCGAGCGCGCCGTGGTCGGCGAGCAGCCTGGTCGGGGTGACGCCGTGCGCGGTGAGGCAGGCGTCGTTCTCGGCGGTCTGCTCGGAGAGGTGGACGTGCAGCGGGGCCCGGCGGCCGTCCGTCCACCGCGCGACAGTGCCGAGCTGCTCGGCCGGTACCGCCCGCACCGAGTGGATCGCGGCGCCGATCCGGGCGTGCTCGCGCGGCTTGAGCGCCTCCACCCGCTCGGCCCAGGCGTCGGCGTCGCCGTCGCTGAACCGGAGCTGCGGCCTGGTCGGCTCGGCGCCGAAGCCGGCCGACAGGTAGCAGGTGTCCAGCAGGGTGATCCGGATCCCGGCCCGGGCGGCGGCCTCGATCAGCGCCTCGCCCATCGCGTTCGGATCGTCGTAGCGGCTCCCGCCGGGCGCGTGGTGCAGGTAGTGGAACTCCCCCACCGCGGTGATCCCGGCCAGCGCCATCTCGGCGTAGACGGCGGTGGCGAGCTCCAGGTAGCTGTCCGGGTCGAGCGCCCCGGCGAACCGGTACATGGTGTCGCGCCAGGTCCAGAAGGTGCCGGAGCCGACCTGCACGTGGCCGCGCAGCGCCCGGTGGAAGGCGTGCGAGTGCGCGTTGGCCTGGCCGGGCAGCAGCAGCCCGGCCAGCCGGACGGCGCCGGGCGGGCAGGGCCCGCTGTCCGGCGTCACCGCGGTGATCCGGCCGCCGGGGCCGGTGGCGATCAGCACGTCCTGCTCGACCACCGGCCCGTTGGCGTGCGGCAGCCAGGCGTGCTCCGCCCAGTAAGTCGTCATGTGCGCGCCTCCGGCACGGCCTACTGACACGCCAGGTCCTCCAGTACGTCGGCGAGGGCGGTCACGCCGGCCAGGCAGTCGGCCGTCTCCGCGTGCTCGGCCGGGGAGTGCGAGACCCCGCTCGGGTTACGTACGAACAGCATGGCGGTCGGGATCGCCGATGCCAGGATTCCGGCGTCGTGTCCCGCGCCGGTGGGCAGGACGGGCACGCCGTCGGGGGCGCCCGCCGCGTTGAGCCGCCGGGCGAGCCGGTCGCGCAGCGGGCCGTCGAACTCCACCACCGGGGTGTAGGACTCGCGGGTCAGTTCGACCCGGACGCCGTCGCGGTCGCCGCGCTCGTACGCCGCCCGCTCGATCTCCTCGACCAGGGCGGTGAGCGTCTGCTCGTCGGCGGCCCGGGAGTCCAGCCAGCCGCGCACCAGGGAGGCGATCGCGTTGGTGCCGTTGGGCTCGACCGCGACCTTGCCGAAGGTGGCCAGCGCCCCTGCCGTCCGCGCCTTCTTCCGCGCCGCGAGCACGGTGTTGGCGTAGGTGAGCATCGGGTCGCGGCGGTCCTCGATCCGGGTGGTGCCGGCGTGGTTCGCCTCCCCGTGGAAGTCGAACCGCCAGCGGCCGTGCGGCCAGATCGCGCCGGCCACGCCGACCGGCTGGTCCTCGGCGAGGTAGCGGCCCTGCTCGACGTGGAGTTCGACGAAGGCGCCGATCCGGGCCAGCCGATCGCCGTCCGCGCCGATCCCGGCCGGGTCGTAGCCGGCCTTCTCCATCGCGTCGGGCAGCCGGACGCCGTCGGCGTCGCGCAGCTCGTACGCCTGGTCGCGGCCGAGCACGCCCGCGCTCAGCCGGGAGCCGATGCAGGCCACGCCGAACCGGGCGCCCTCCTCGTCACCGAAGTTGACGATGGCCAGCGGCCGGTCGAACTCGGCTCCCCGCCCGCGGAGTTCGTCCAGCGCGGCGAAGGAGGAGACCACCCCTAGCGGGCCGTCGAAGGCGCCGCCGTCGGGGACGGAGTCCAGATGCGAGCCGGTGACGATCGCGCCCTCGCCCGCCGGGTCGCCCAGCCAGGCCCACTGGTTGCCGTTGCGGTCCAGCTCGTAGGTCAGCCCGCGGCCGCGGGCCTGCTCCTCGAACCAGGACCGGCACTCGGCGTCGGCGGAGTTCCAGGCGAAGCGGCGGTAGCCGCCGGAGGAGGCGGAGCGGCCCACCGGGAGCAGCTCCGCCCACATCTCTTCGAAGGTCACAGCTCACCCATCGGGCCGTGCTCGTTCATCGGGACGCGGACGCCGCGCTCGGCGGCGACCTCGTCGGCCCGGTCGTAGCCGGCGTCGACGTGGCGGATCACGCCCATGCCCGGGTCGTTGGTGAGCACCCGGCGGATCTTCTCGCCGGCCAGCGCGGTGCCGTCGGCCACCGTGACCTGGCCCGCGTGGATCGAGCGGCCGATGCCGACGCCGCCGCCGTGGTGGATGGAGACCCAGGACGCGCCGGAGGCGACGTTGACCATGGCGTTGAGCAGCGGCCAGTCGGCGATCGCGTCGGAGCCGTCCAGCATCGCCTCGGTCTCCCGGTACGGGGAGGCGACCGAGCCGCAGTCCAGGTGGTCGCGGCCGATCACGATCGGCGCGGACAGCTCGCCGGAGGCGACCATGTCGTTGAACCGCTCGCCGGCCTTGTCGCGCTCGCCGTAGCCGAGCCAGCAGATCCGCGCCGGCAGGCCCTGGAAGTGCACCTTCTCCTGGGCCATCTTGATCCAGCGGTGCAGCGACTCGTTCTCCGGGAAGAGGTCGAGCACGGCCTTGTCGGTCTTGGCGATGTCCTGCGGGTCGCCGGAGAGCGCCGCCCAGCGGAACGGGCCCTTGCCCTCGCAGAACAGCGGTCGGATGTAGGCCGGGACGAAGCCCGGGAAGGCGAACGCGCGTTCGTAGCCGGCCAGCTGGGCCTCACCGCGGATCGAGTTGCCGTAGTCGAACACCTCGGCGCCGGCGTCCATGAAGCCGACCATCGCCTCGACGTGCCGGGCCATCGACTCGCGCGAGCGCTGGGTGAACTCGGCGGGCTTCTCGGCCGCGTAGGTCGCCATGTCGTCGAAGGCGACGCCGACCGGCAGGTAGCTCAGCGGGTCGTGGGCGCTGGTCTGGTCGGTGACGATGTCGATCGGCGCGTCCATCGAGAGCAGCTGCGGGAACACCTCGGCGGCGTTGCCCAGCAGGCCGATGGAGAGCGGCTCGCGGCGGTCGCGGGCGGCGGTGGCCAGCTCCAGCGCGTGCGCGAGGTTCTTGGCCTCGACGTCCAGGTAGCGGTGCTCGATCCGGCGGGAGATCCGGGACGGGTCGCAGTCGACGCAGATCGCCACGCCGCCGTTCATCGTCACGGCCAGCGGCTGGGCGCCGCCCATGCCGCCGAGGCCGGCGGTGAGGGTGATCGTCCCCGCCAGGGTGCCGTCGAACCGCTTGTTGGCGACCGCGGCGAAGGTCTCGTAGGTGCCCTGGAGGATGCCCTGGGTGCCGATGTAGATCCACGATCCGGCGGTCATCTGGCCGTACATGGTGAGGCCGAGGCTCTCCAGCCGCCGGAACTCCTCCCAGTTCGCCCAGTCGCCGACCAGGTTGGAGTTGGCGATCAGCACGCGCGGCGCCCACTCGTGCGTCTGCATGACGCCGACCGGCCGCCCGGACTGGACCAGCATGGTCTCGTCCTGCTTCAGCGTCTCCAGCGTGCGCACCATGGCGTCGAACGAGCGCCAGTCCCGCGCCGCCTTGCCGGTGCCGCCGTAGACGACGAGCTTCGACGGGTGCTCGGCCACCTCGGGGTCGAGGTTGTTCATCAGCATCCGCAGGGCAGCCTCCTGCTGCCAGCCCTGCGCCGTCAGCCCTGTACCGCGCGCCGCCCGCACCTCGCGCGGCCCGCTCGCCTGCTGCTGCACCATGTCCCGGCTCCCTACGGATGAATTCATTCAAGCTCGACTTGGCTGAATATATCCAATCATTCAGTCTCCGGCCAGACCTGAGCGCATCCGATCAGCCGGCATCGCGACAACCCCGCCGCGCTACCCCGAGTCGGGCGAACACCAGCCACTCGGCCCAGGCGCCGCCGGGTGGAGGGCACGGCGACGCCCCCCGCCGTACGCCCCGGACGGCCGCCGCGGAGTCCGGGCGAGGCATGGGCCGGCGCGCGCGGGATCGTCGCGGGAGCCGCCCGGCCCTGCGCGGCGGGCGCGCGAGGCGGACGGCCGACCCGACCCGGCGTCAGGCCGCCGCGCCGCCGTCCCAGTCGATGCCGATCTCGGCGAGCCAGCGGCGGTCGTCGGCGTCGGGGTCCGCGGGCGCGGCCGGGGCGGCCTCTGCGGCCGGGCGCGGCGGGCGGGGGATCTCCTGGACGGGGCCGAGGCCGTACTTGTCGGCGGCCGCCGCGGCGCGGCCGTCGGGCTCGATGACGCCGACGTGGACGGCGCTCTCGTCACCGGCGTCGAGGACGACGAGTTCGGGTTCGGGCAGCCGCCGCAGAGTGACGCGGCGTCCGCAGGCCGGGCAGGACCATTCGTCGGCGCCCGAGGCGAGTCGGCCGACGAACTTCATCTCGTGGATCACGCGCATCACAGGCTCCCCCTGCCGGTCGGCCCTGCTCCGGGGCCTGTTGACAGGATTCCCGCCCCGGGTACGGTCCTACTCCAAAAACAGCCCACGAGCCGTCGCGGACTGCTCGATCGACTCCAACCGGGCCTCGGCGCCGGGGAGTTCGTCGCACATCGTCTGGAGCAGCACCCGGCCGAGCATCATCGGCGCGCACGCGGTGTCGAAGACCAGGCCGGTGCCGACGGCGGCCGGCAGCATCAGGTCGGAGAGCTTGGCGACCGGCGCGAAGGCGCTGTCGGCGACGGTCAGCACCGTCAGACCGCAGTCCCGGGCCACCGTCAGGGCGTCCATCAGCTCGCGCGGGTAGCGCGGCAGGGCGAAGCAGAGCAGCGCGGAGGCGCCGGCGGCGGCGGCCTGTTCCAGGCGGTCGGCGAGCATGCTGCCGCCCTCGTCGAGCAGCCGGATGTCCGGGTGCACCTTGGCCGCGAAGTAGGCGAAGCCGCGGGCCTGCGCGGAGGCGGCCCGCAGGCCGAGGACGGGCAGCGGACGGGAGGCGGCGAGCAGCCGGGCCGCGCGGATGATCGGCTCGGGGTCGGCGAGCAGCTCGGCGAGCAGCCGCAGGTGCTCGATCTCGGCGAGGACGGCCTGCTGATGCTCGTTGCGCACCACGTCGTCCGGGGTCTCCGGGGCGCTCGGCTCCCCCGCGCCCAGCTCGCGCAGCTGCTTGCGCAGTGCCGGGTAGCCGTCGTAGCCGAGGGCCACCGCGAAGCGGGTGACCGAGGGCTGGCTGACGCCGGCCAGTTCGGCGACCTCGACGCTGGAGAGGAACGGCGCCTCGGTGGCGTGCCGGACGAGCGAGTGGGCGATCCGGCGCTGGGTGGGGGTGAGCCGGTGGCCCTCGAAGAGCTGGAGGAGTCGGGCGGAGGGGCCTACCGTGCCGGTGTCGTCGGTGGCGGTCATCAGCGGTACCTCCGGGTGCGAGCTGTTCGGACGACGACTGTGCAGCAGCGGACTGCCGCTGGCAAAGACGTCTCGTACGCCGGGACGCCCGATGAGACCCCCCGGCGGTGCGGATCACCCCTCCGGGTGACCCTGATTTCCCCCTGATCCGCCCCGATCCCGGCGCGAACCGATGGACTGGAGCCCCGGCGCTGCACCAGGCTGAGCGCCATGGACACACGCCAGGACGAACTGCGACGCGACCTCGACGCGGCTCTGCAGACCCGCAAGGAGCTGGGCGAGGAGTACGAGTCGGAGATCGTCGACTCGTTCCTCGCCCGGCTGGACGCCCGGTTGGACGCCCGTCTCGACGCCCGGGTGGAGCGCCGGGTCGCGGAGCGGCTCGACGGCTACGGCCCGGCGGAGCACCTGCGCCGGCGCCCCTTCGGCCGTTCCGGCTCGAAGCTGCCGCTGATCTCGCTGGTCCTCGGCATCCCGCTGACCGGCATCGCGACCAGCGGCTCGAACGGCTTCATGGGCCTGCTGGTCTGCTGGGCCGGCATCGTCGGCGTCAACTACGCCGCCATCGCCGCCGACCGGCGCGAGGAGAAGCGCGCCCGGCCGCCGCGGGGCGAGTGGGACTGACTCCCGCCCGCCCCGGGCGGTGGCGGCCTCGTCAGGCCAGCGGCCCGGTGACCTTCTCGACGGCCCGCACCAGCTCGCCGGAGGCGACCAGCGCGGCGGCGGCCTCCAGGTCCGGCGAGAGGAAGCGGTCGCGGCCGGCGCCGCCGACCCCGGCCTCCCGGGCGACGGCCAGCGCGGCGAGGGTCGCCGGCGAGGGCGTGCCGCTGGCGTCGGCCTGCCGACGGATCTCCAGCGCGCGGGAGGCGGCGGTCAGCTCGACGGCCAGGATCCGGCCGAGGTTCTCGACGGACTGGCGCAGCTTGCGGGCGGCCGACCAGCCCATCGAGACGTGGTCCTCCTGCATCGCGGAGGACGGGATCGAGTCGACCGAGGCCGGCACGGCGAGCCGCTTGTTCTCGCTGACCAGGGCCGCCTGGGTGTACTGGGCGATCATCAGACCGGAGTCCACGCCCGGGTCGTCGGCGAGGAAGGCCGGCAGGCCGTGCGAGCGGGCCTTGTCCAGCAGCCGGTCGGTACGGCGCTCGGAGATCGAGCCGAGGTCGGCGGCGGCGATGGCGAGGAAGTCCAGCACGTAGGCGACCGGGGCGCCGTGGAAGTTGCCGTTGGACTCGACCCGGCCGTCCGGCAGCACCACCGGGTTGTCGACCGAGGCGGCCAGCTCGCGGGAGGCGACCAGGGCGGCGTGGGCCACCGTGTCGCGGCCGGCGCCGGCGACCTGGGGGGCGCAGCGGATCGAGTAGGCGTCCTGGACGCGCGGAGCGTCGTCCTGGTGGTGGCCGGTGAGGCCGGAGCCCTTGAGGACGGCCAGCATGTTGGCGGCGCTCAGCGCCTGGCCGGGGTGGGGGCGGATCGGGGCGTGCAGCTCGGGGGCGAGCACCTTGTCGGTGCCGAGCAGCGCCTCCAGGGTCATCGCGGCGGTGATGTCGGCGGTGGTGAACAGGCGCTGGAGGTCGGCGATGGCCATCACCAGCATGCCGAGCATGCCGTCGGTGCCGTTGATGAGGGCCAGGCCCTCCTTCTCCAGCAGCTCGACCGGCTCGATGCCGGCCGCGGCGAGCAGCTCGCCGGAGGGCTTGTCGACGCCGTCCGGGCCGGTCGCCACGCCCTCGCCCATCAGGACCAGCGCACAGTGCGAGAGCGGGGCGAGGTCGCCGGAGCAGCCGAGCGAGCCGAACTCGCGGACCACCGGCGTGATGCCGGCGTTCAGGATGGCCGCCATGGTCTGGGCGACCACCGGGCGCACGCCGGTCCGGCCGGAGGCCAGCGTCTTCATCCGCAGGAACATCAGCGCGCGGACCACCTCGCGCTCCACCGCCGGGCCCATCCCGGCGGCGTGCGAACGCACCAGCGAGCGCTGCAGCTGGGCGCGGAGCTCGGGGCTGATGTGCCGGACGGCGAGCGCGCCGAAGCCGGTGGAGACGCCGTAGACGGGGCGCGGCTCGGCCGCGAGGGCCTCGATCCGGGCCCGCGCGGTCGCCATCTCGGCGAGCGCGTCCGGACCGATCTCTACCCGGGCGTTGCCCCGGGCGACGGCCAGCACGTCCTCGGCGCTGACGTCGGCCTTGCCGACCTGGACGAGGGGCGCATCGGGGGCCACAGCACTGTGCATATCCATATGCATCATCACACCAGCTGAATGAAGATATGACAACCAGTGGATCCCACCTGGCGGACTCCCGCCCGCCGGACGGAGCCGGCCGCGGCCGCCCTCCACGTCCCGCCGGAGGACGCGCCGGCTCCGACGGCCCCGGCCGGGACCTCCACGCCACCTTCGCCGATGGCGGGCGCCGGCCGCCTCACGGCATCGCCGATCAGGTGACGGGCGCCCGCCCACGAGTCGCCCCCACCGGCGCCCGGCCACCGGCCCCACCCCGATTTCCGAAGCGCCACCCCGATACCGCACGCTGGGGTCGACGGACGGCACGGAGCGGAGGACCGATGACGCGGGCGACGGCACGGCGGCGAGTGGTGCGGCTGCACGGGGACGGCCGCAGCACGCGACCGGACGCCCTCGCGGCGGAGGAGCCGCTGGAGATCCGGGTCGGCGGCGAGCCGCTGACGGTGACCATGCGCACGCCCGGCCAGGACTTCGACCTGGTGGCCGGCTTCCTGGTCGGCGAGGGGCTGGTGCACACGGCCGAGGACCTCGCGGCCCTGCGCTACTGCGCCGGGACGGACGAGGACGGCGCGAACACCTACAACGTGGTGGACGCGGCCCTGCGCGGCGCCCGCGCCCTCCCGCTCTCCGCCCACCGCAACCTGCTCACCACCAGCGCCTGCGGCCTCTGCGGCCGCGACACGGTGGACGCCGTCCGCACCCACGTCCGCCACCCCGTCGGGGACGACCCGCTGACCGTCCCCCCGGCCCTGCTGTACGGGCTGGCGGACCGGCTCCGGGCCACCCAGCGGACCTTCGACTCGACCGGCGGCCTGCACGCGGCCGGGCTGTTCGACGGGGCGAGCGGCGCACTGCTCTGCGCCCGCGAGGACGTGGGCCGGCACAACGCGGTGGACAAGGTGGTCGGCTGGGCGCTGCGCGCGGGCCGGCTACCGCTGACCGGGCACGTGCTGCTGGTCAGCGGTCGCGCCTCGTTCGAGCTGACCCAGAAGGCCGCGCTGGCGGGCGTCCCGCTGCTGGCCGCCGTCTCCGCGCCGTCCTCCCTCGCGGTGGACCTCGCCGAGGAGCTGGGCCTGACCCTGGTCGGCTTCCTGCGCGGCGAACGCGCCAACGTCTACACCCGCCCGGACCGGATCAGCGGCTGACCGGCCGGTCACCGCCCGCCCCACCGGCGAGCCGACCCGCCGCGGAGCGTGCGGGCTCGGTCCGAACCTCCAGTAAGACGAGACGTATCGTTTCGTCAGCGCCCTAGAATGGGCCCATGACCCGCAGCAGCTCTCCCGATCCCGCCCGCCGCAGCGAGCGCTCCCGCCAGGCCGTCCTCACCGCCGCCGCCGAACTGGTGGCCGAGGTGGGCTTCGGCAAGCTGACCATCGAAGCGATCGCCGCCCGGGCCGGCGTCGGCAAGCAGACCATCTACCGCTGGTGGCCCTCCAAGGGCGCGGTGGTCTTCGACGCCTTCCAGGCCGCCAACGAGAACGCCTCCGGCAGTCTGGCGCTGCCCGACACCGGCGACCTCGCCGCCGATCTGCGCGCCGTCCTGCGGCCGACGGCCGACCAGCTCGCCGACCCGGGCTTCGACAACACCGGCCGCGGCCTGGTCTCCGAGCACCTGCGCGACCCGGCCCTGCTGCGGGAGTACCGCGAGCGCCTGCTGGACCCTCTGCTGGAGGTCACCCGGGAGCGCCTGCGCACCGCCCGCGAGGCCGGGCAGATCACCGCCGACGCCGACCTCGACCTCGCCGTCGAACTGCTCTACGGCCCGATGTACTACCGCTGGCTGCACGGCCTCGGCCCGCTCGACCACGCCTACGCGGACCGCCTGGTGGCGGGCGTCCTGCGCGCCCTGCGGCCGTGACCGGTCCGGCGGCCGGCCCGTGGACCCACCGGGTCCACGGGCCCGCGCGGTCTACTGCCGGTTGCGGCGGCGGAGCATCACGACCACCGCGATGATCACGGCGATCACGATCAGCACCACCACGATGCCGATCACCACACCGATGATCTTGCCGAAGAAGCCCTTCTTCTTTTTCTTCGACTTCGACTTGGACTTGTCCTTGGACCCGGCCAGCCGGGTGCCGTCCTGCTGCCCGGCCACGGCCGGGGCCGCCTGGGCCGCCTGGACGGCGCCCCCCGCGGCGGCAGCACCGGCGGCGGTGCTGACCGCGGCGGCGCGCGGCGCGGCCTCGGCCGCCGGGGCGGCTGCCAGCGTGGCACCGCCCAGCGCCAGCACCGCGGAGAGGACAAGGCTCGTCAGACGAGCGCGCATGGGTTTCGACCCCCGTTCCGGCCCGGCCCCCGTGGCCCGCCGACGGCGGATACCATCCCACGTCCGGGGCTCGCCGCCCAGCCCCGCGGCAGCCTCCGCACCGGACCGCGACCGGCTCGGAACAGGCCGGTCACCGAACCGGCACAAGCCCCCCGCCCGGTCCGTCCACGAACCGGGCCCGCCTCAGCCCGGCGGCGGGGAGGCCGGGCCGGAGAGCGCCACGGCGACCAGGGCCCGCATCGCGCTGGCGACCTGTCCGAGCGGCAGCGTCGCGTCGTCGGCGAACAGTTCCACCAGCCAGCCGCCGGCCGGGTTCTGGCCACCCGCCGCGACCATCCCCCGGTAGCCGCTGACCACCAGCATGGCCTCCTCGGACGGGTCGTTCCCGGCCGCGCCCGCGCGCAGCGCGAAGGACCCGCCGCGCACCGCCTGCCGGGTCATCGGGTAGTGCCGCAGGTCGAAGACGGCGTCCGGGGCCTCGATCTGGGCCCGCTGGGTCTCCGCCCGCGAGCTGCTCGGTCCGCTGGTCATCCGGTACACGGCGTGCTGGGCGGTGCGCATCAGGTGCGAGCCGGGCGGCACGTAGGAGACCCACCAGCCGACCGCGTCGAGCAGCCGGGAGGCCGTCTCCGCGACCACCGCCAGCTTGCCGATGGTGTCGGCGGGGTGGACCGAGCGGGTGACCCCGCGCTGGTCCAGGGCGGCGAGCACGGCGGTGAGCAGCTGTCCCGGGTCGGCGCTGTGCGCGGCGCCGCGGAACCGCCGCCGGTCGCCGGCGCCCGGCCGGCCCGGGACGCGCCCCCGGCCGTCGGCCCGGTGGTGCGGATCGGCGGCGTCGGCCAGCAGCACCGTCGGGTCCGGCGACAGGCCGGGGCCGTGGCTGCGGCCGGCCACCACGGGATGTGCGGCGCGGGCGGCCTTGGCCCGGTACTGCGCGGCGTCGGCGAGCCGGAACAGCCGGTCGGGCGTGGTGACCGGGCCGATCGAGTCCCCGGTGGAGGCGACCCCGCAGGCGACGCCCTCGCCCTCGGCCAGCGCCAGGGCCCGCGCGCACAGCTCCTCGGCGACGGCGACCACCTCGTCCGCCTTCTGGCCCTCCACCAGCAGGCAGAACTCGTCGCCGCCGAGACGGGCGGCGAGGCTGCCGGGCAGCCTGGCGGCGGCCAGCGACAGCTGGTGGGCGAAGCGCTCCAGCAGCCGGTCGCCCATCTCGTGCCCGAGCTGGTCGTTGACCCGCTTCAGGCCGTTGACGTCGCAGACCACCAGCGAGACCACCGTGCCGTCGCGGTTGTGCGCCTCCAGCGCGCTCTCCAGCCGGGCGTCCACCGCCCGCCGGTTGGCCAGCCCGGTCAGCGGGTCGGAGAAGGCGAGCTTGCGCAGGTCGGCGAGGCGTTCGGTCTGCGCGAGCCCGGCCGAGATCTGGGCGGCGAGCAGGGTGGCGTACTCGGCGTCGCCCTCGGTGAACTCCGCCGTCCCGGTGGACCTGGCCAGGTAGAGCTCCCCCCAGGCCTGTCCGTGCAGCACGATCGGGGCGACCACGCAGCAGCCCCGGCCGCGCCGGCGCAGCGCGGCGGCCCGCTCCTGGCAGTAGGCCCCGGCGGTGGGGTGGGCGTGCCCGGCGTGGAGTTCGGTGTTCTCGGCGCTCTGCAGCCAGGCGCGGGGCAGCCGTCCGGTGGTCCAGCGCTCCTCCAGGTAGGTGACGATCTCGGGGAAGTCCGCCACCGGGTAGGACTCGTCCTCCGGCAGCTCCTCCTCGCCCGGCGCCAGCTCCCCGTAGTTGACCAGGACCCGCAGCCGGCCGGACTCCCGGTCCCAGACCGAGACGGCCGCCATGGTGGCGCCGAGGGCCTCGGTGGCGCGGACGGCGGCCGCGCGGACCGCCTCCAGCGGGGTGAGCGCCCCCGCCATGTCCTGGGCGAGCTCCACCACGGACGTCAGCCGCGGGTCGGGGACGGCCGGCAGCTCCGGGCGGTCGCACACGCAACCGCGGTCCGTCGTGATCGCCTCACTGCCCACCGGCTCGCCCCGTTCCCTGTGCTCGGTCCCGTCCGGCGCGGTGGCTCACCCACCGCGAACCGGACCCGTCCGCCTGCACCAAGACTAGGGCGGTTTCGCTCGGTTATGCCCCGTTTGCCCGCACGGATCCGCCCGGCCGGACCGGTTTCAGCCGTACGGCTTTCGGACGACGGCCACCGGCCCCGCCGGGTGACCGTGCCGCCGGCCCGGACTCCGCCGCGCCCTGCCCGGACGTCGGCCTACCCCGTGAGCGGCCGGGTACTCCCCGCGGCCTCCGGGAGCCCGGCGGTACGTGGCGGCGCCCGCTACTCGCCGCGCGGCCGCCGCGACAGCAGCCACGGCTCGACCAGCCCCAGCCCGCGCACCGGCCGGCGCCACATCGGCTGGAGGCTGAACCGGCGCCCCGCGTCCGGCGCCGGCACCGGGAGCCCGGAGGCGGGCAGTCCGGAGGCGGCCGACAGCGCCTCGGCCAGCCCCGGCCCGTCCGCGTCGGCCGGGGCGACACTGCCGTTCTGCTCCAGCGCGGCCGCGAACTCGCCGTCGATCAGCACCGCGTCCTTCGGGGCGATCGAGGTGAGCCGGCTGGCCAGGTTGACCGTGGTGCCGAAGACGTCGCCCATCCGCGAGGTGACGGTGCCGAAGGCCATGCCGACCCGCAGCGCGGGGATGGTGTCGTCCTCGGCCAGCGCCTCGATCAGGCTGAACGCGATCTCGGCGGCCGTCCCCGGGTCCTCGGAGACGTACAGGATCTCGTCGCCGAGGGTCTTGATCACCCGGCCGCCCTGGCCGGCGATCAGGTCGGAGCAGGTGTTCTCGAAGGTCTCGACCAGCTCGCCGAGCTCCTCCTCCTCCAGCCGGCGCGAGAGCCGGGTGAAGCCGACCAGGTCGGCGAAGCCGACGGCCAGCCGGCCACTGGTGATCTCGGTGTCCTCGGCGGCCTGCACCACCCGGCCGGTGACGGCGGCCAGCTGGCGGCGCCAGACGTACACCAGGAACTGCTCCAGCTCCGGCAGCAGCAGCTCGACCAGCGGGTAGGCCACGTCGGCGCGGGTCAGCCCGGGCTCGACGGACTGGGTGAGGTTCTCCAGGAAGGTGTCCATCTGCCAGCCGGCCAGCCGGGCGGTGGTCTGCCCGGTCGAGCGGGCGACCTGGATCGCCATCGGCTCGCTGAGCAGGCCCGACTCCACCAGACCGGCGAGCCGGCGCAGCGCGATCACGTCGCCGTCGGTGAGCGCCCGGGACTGCCCGATGTCCGGGAAGCCCATCGCCCGCCAGAAGCGGGTGGCCAGCTCCATCGGGACGTCGGCGGCCCGCGCGGCCTGGTACGGGGTGTAGCGGCGTGGCGCGTCCAGGATCAGGCGTTCCAGGTCGAGCGCGACCGTCTGGTCGTCGGAGCCCGCCGTACCGCCGTTGCCGCCGTCCTCTGCCACCGGTCCGTCCCCGTGCGGTCGCCGCACTTGCCTCGTGTCCTGCCTGTCCGAACGCGCCCGCCACCCGCCGGGCAGTGGCGCGCCTCACACTGCTGCCAGGTGGAATGTTCGCACGGAATCCCGCGATCCGGGGCATCCGCCCGGGTCAAGGAGAGGTGAAGAGTGCCGCTCAGCGCGGCTCGGGGCGCACATGGACGACGTCTCCCGCGCCCACCGGACGCCGTGCACCGTCGGGGGTGCGGACCACCAGCCGGCCGTCGCCGTCGATCGCCACCGCCTCGCCGACGAGCTCACGGTCGCCCGGCAGGTGGACCTTGACCGGACGGCCGAGCGTGGTGCACCGGTCCGCGTAGGCGGCCAGCAGACCGCTGGCGTGCGGGTCGCCGGCCGCGGCCGTCCACTCGGTGTAGAGGACGGCGAACTCGCGCAGCAGCGCGCGGAGCAGGGTGGACCGGTCGGTCACCGCGGCGCCGGCCAGCAGCAGCGAGGCGGCGGTCGGGACGGGCAGCTCGCCCTCGCGCAGCGACACGTTGAGGCCGAGGCCGGCCACCACCGCGCCACCGCTGAGCTCGGTGAGGATGCCGCCGAGCTTGCGCTCCGCGCCGTCGACGGTGACCTGGAGGTCGTTGGGCCACTTCAGGCCGACCTCGACCTCGGCGACCCGGCTCAGCGTGGCGGCCGCGGCGACGCCGACCAGGATCGGCAACCAGCCGTACCGTTCGACGGGTACCTCGTCCGGGCGAAGCAGGACGGAGAGGAAGAGCCCCGACCGGGGCGGCGCCGTCCACTGCCGCTCCAGCCGCCCGCGCCCGGCGCTCTGCGCCTCGGCGACCAGCACGGCGCCCTGCGGCGCGCCGGCCCCGGCCCGGGCGGCGAGGTCGCTGTTGGTGGAACCGGTCTCGGTGACGATGTCCAGCGCGGTCCAGAACCCGCCCGGCCGGACGAGGTCGCGGCGCAGCGCCTCGGCGTCCAGCGGCGGCCGGTCCAGATCGGTCCAGGGCGACGGCCCGGCGTGGCCGAAGCCGCGCAGTCCACTGCGGCGGGGGGTGTCGGATTCGGTCATGACCACGAGACTAGGGGTTTCGCCCCGCCCGCCGCGCGGTGGCCGTAGGCCGCCATATCGTCCCGCAGAACGGGCGTTGACACACTGTGTCGCTGGCCATAACCGGAAAGCCCCGGTGCTGGCTACGCTACTCGACGGTAGTTCGTTGCGCCGCCCTGCCCTCATGCGCGTGTCCCCGCCCAGACGCGCGTACCACCGAACAGGCCGCGGCCCATGGATCAGGGAGAGCCCACCCGATGACCGAGGCCCCGTACGACCCCCACACCACCGCCGGCAAGCTCGCCGACCTGCGGCGCAGGATCGACGAGGCGGTGCACTCCGGCTCCGCCAAGGCCGTGGAGAAGCAGCACGCCAAGGGGAAGCTGACCGCGCGTGAGCGCGTCGTCGAGCTGATGGACGAGGGCTCCTTCGTGGAGTTCGACGAGTTCGCCCGGCACCGCTCGACCAACTTCGGCCAGGAGAAGAACCGCCCGTACGGCGACGGCGTGGTGACCGGCTACGGCACCGTCGACGGCCGTCAGGTCGCCGTCTTCGCGCAGGACTTCACCGTCTTCGGCGGCTCGCTCGGCGAGGTGTTCGGCGAGAAGATCGTCAAGGTGATGGACTTCGCGCTGAAGACCGGCTGCCCGGTCATCGGCATCAACGACTCCGGCGGCGCCCGGATCCAGGAGGGCGTGGTCTCGCTCGGCCTGTACGGCGAGATCTTCCGCCGCAACGTGCACGCCTCCGGGGTCGTCCCGCAGATCTCGCTGATCATGGGCCCCTGCGCGGGCGGCGCGGTGTACTCGCCCGCGATCACCGACTTCGTGGTGATGGCCGATCAGACCTCGCACATGTTCATCACCGGCCCGGACGTGATCAAGACCGTCACCGGTGAGGACGTCGGCATGGAGGAGCTGGGCGGCGCGCGCACCCACAACACCAAGTCCGGCAACGCGCACTACCTGGCCGCGGACGAGAAGGAGGCGATCGAGTACGTCAAGAGCCTGCTCTCGTACCTGCCCTCCAACAACCTCTCCGACCCGCCGGCCTTCCCCGAGGAGGCGGACCTCTCCGTCACCGACGAGGACCTCGAACTCGACACCCTCGTGCCGGACTCGGCGAACCAGCCGTACGACATGCACACGGTGATCGAGCACGTCCTGGACGACGGCGAGTTCCTGGAGACCCAGGCGCTGTACGCGGGCAACATCATCACCGGCTTCGGCCGGGTCGAGGGCCACCCGGTCGGCATCGTCGGCAACCAGCCGATGGACCTGGCCGGCTGCCTGGACATCAACGCCAGCGAGAAGGCCGCCCGGTTCATCCGGACCTGCGACAGCTTCAACATCCCGGTGATCACCTTCGTGGACGTGCCCGGCTTCCTGCCCGGCACCGAGCAGGAGTGGGACGGCATCATCCGCCGCGGCGCCAAGCTGATCTACGCCTACGCCGAGGCCACCGTGCCGATGATCACCGTGATCACCCGCAAGGCCTTCGGCGGCGCGTACGACGTCATGGGCTCCAAGCACCTGGGCGCCGACCTCAACCTGGCCTGGCCGACCGCGCAGATCGCGGTGATGGGCGCGCAGGGCGCGGCCAACATCGTCTACCGGCGCGAGCTGGCCGAGGCCGCCGCCGCGGGCGCCGACGTCGACGCCCGCCGGGCCGAGCTGGTCTCCGAGTACGAGGACACCCTGCTCAACCCGTACCTGGCCGCCGAGCGCGGCTACGTGGACGCCGTCATCGCGCCGAGCGACACCCGCCGGCACATCGTCCGCGGGCTGCGCGCGCTGCGCGGCAAGCGTGAGGTGCTGCCGCCGAAGAAGCACGGAAACATCCCCCTGTAAGCGCTGCCGCGAGAGGATTGAGCCATGGCCCCGATCCACGTGCTGCACGGGCAGCCGACCCCCGAGGAGCTGGCCACCGTCCTGGCGGTGGTCCAGTCCCGGGCCGCCGCCGCGCAGGCGGCCGCCGAGGCGGCCCGCCGGGCCGGCGCCGGCCCGGACTCCGCCTGGAACGACCGCGCCCGCCGGCTGCGCGCCACCCCCCGCCCGGGCGTCAACGCCTGGCGCACCTCGGGCTGGGCCGGCTAGCACCGCCGGGAGGGGGTGGGAGGCCGGCCCGTCCGGCGTCCCACCCCCTTCGCGCGCCCGGATTGCCCCGAAAGCTGAGTACGCGTACTCAGGCGTCACCGCGGCGGCGCGACGCACCCTGGACAGGTGCTCTGGTCCGACCCCCGCGACGAGCCCTCCCCGGAGGCCCGCCGACTGCAGGAGAGGCTCCGCCGCGCCGGCCATGTGCTCGCGGCCTGCCTCCTGCTGATCGCCGTCCTGCTGATGGTCTGACCGGTGTGGTCTGACCGGCGCCCGGACCGGCCCCCGGCGGGCGGGCGGAGCGACGGCGGCCACCCCCTACCCTGGTGGGCATGACCGACCGCCGCGCCCTCGTCCTCGCCTCCGCCTCCCCCGCCCGCCTCGGGCTGCTGCGCCAGGCGGGCCTCGACCCGCGCGTGGTGGTCAGCGGCGTCGACGAGGACGCGATCACCGCCGCGAGCCCCGCCGAGCTCGCCCTCGTCCTCGCCGAGGCCAAGGCCAAGGCGGTCGCCGCCGAGCTGACCGGCGGCGAGCTGGTGATCGGCTGCGACTCGGTGCTGGAGCTGGACGGGCAGGCGCTCGGCAAGCCCGCCGACGCCGCCGAGGCCCTCGCCCGCTGGCAGGCGATGCGCGGCCGGTCCGGGGTGCTGCGCACCGGGCACTGCGTGATCGACACCGCCACCGGCGAGCAGTCCTCGGCCACCGCCTCCACCACCGTCCGCTTCGGCACCCCGGACGACGACGAGGTCGCCGCCTACATCGCCTCCGGCGAGCCGCTGCACGTGGCCGGCGCGTTCACCCTGGACGGCCGCTCGGCGCCGTTCGTCGAGGGCATCGACGGCGACCCGGGCAACGTCATCGGCCTCTCCCTGCCGCTGCTCCGCCGGCTGCTCGCCGACCTCGGCGTCCGGATCACCGACCTCTGGGCCTGATCCGCCGCCGGCTCCCCCGCCACGAGGCCCGACCGGTCCCCTCACCGGCCGTCCCCGTGGCCCTCGCGGGAGCCCGCTAGGCTGACCGCCGCCGTTCGAACGGGGAGGGGACAGGCCGATGACCGACAGTCTGCTCAACGTGCTGCTGGGGCTGGTGGCGAGCGCGATCAGTGCCGCGCTCGCCTGGCTCGCGCAGAACCTGCGCCGCCGCCGGCGGCTGGAGCGGGTCCGCGCCTTCTTCGGCCTGCCGGCCGGCAGCGAGTGCCTGATCGTGGTGAACCGCAGCGTCGGGGTCGGGGCGCACGCCCGGACGGTCACCCGGCGCGACGCCTACGCGCTGATGGAGCTGGCCGCACTGGTGAAGGAGTGCGACGCGCGGACCGACCTGGTCGCGCACGACGCCGTCCACCGCGGCCTGGGCACCAAGACCGAGTTCTGCTTCGGCGGCCCCAGCAGCAACGAGCGGATGGCCGCCCACCTGGCCTGGGGGCTGCCCGGAGTGACGGTCACCAACGGCTCGGAGGGCCCGAACAACGTCATCGTGGTGGGCGACCGGACCTTCACCGTCGACTGGGACACCGAGGTGTACGCCCTGCTGGCGCGCCTCGCCACCCCCGAGGGCGGGCACCCGGTCTTCCTGATATCCGGCCAGACCGGCATCGCCAACCACGCCGGCGTCCGCTACCTCGTCGCCAACCACCGCCGGCTCGCCCGCCGGTACGGTGAGGACGGTTCGTTCGCCCTGGTCCTGAAGGTCGTCAACCCGAAGGCCTACGGCCCCGATGTGGTG
Source organism: Kitasatospora sp. NPDC005751 (assembly GCF_040630835.1). NCBI lineage: Bacteria > Bacillati > Actinomycetota > Actinomycetes > Kitasatosporales > Streptomycetaceae > Kitasatospora > Kitasatospora sp. NPDC005751. The sequence continues at coordinate 315,582 of NZ_JBEXYC010000003.1, read as the reverse complement.
GAACTGGCCGCCGACATCACCGCGCCGGCCCGCGAGCGGGCCGCCTCCGCGGCCCCCGCGGGGTGAGTGTGGCCAAGGCCACCGCGTCGCCGCGCCGCCCCGTCACCGTCCGCACGGGACGGCTCGCGGCGACGGCACCGGCACCCACCTGGGAAGACCCCGACCGGGTCGCGGATCGGGTCCCCGAACGCATCACCCTCCGTGTGGGATAGTTCACAACCTGGGGCTACTCGCCGGTACCACCCAGAAATCCATAAACTCGACCAGGTTCAAGAAGGGAGCCACAGTGCGCAAGGTGCTCATCGCCAACCGCGGAGAAATCGCCGTCCGCGTCGCCCGGGCCTGCTCGGACGCCGGTATCGCCAGCGTCGCCGTCTACGCCGAGCCGGACCGGGATGCGCTGCACGTCCGCGCGGCCGACGAGGCTTACGCGCTGGGCGGCGACACCCCCGGTACCAGCTACCTCGACATCGCGAAGGTCCTGAAGGCCGCCGCCGACTCGGGGGCGGACGCCGTCCACCCCGGCTACGGCTTCCTGTCGGAGAACGCCGAGTTCGCCCAGGCCGTCCTCGACGCGGGCCTGACCTGGATCGGCCCGCCCCCGCAGGCCATCCGCGACCTCGGTGACAAGGTCACCGCCCGGCACGTGGCGCAGCGCGCCGGTGCCCCGCTGGTCGCCGGCACGCCGGACCCGGTCTCGGGCGCCGACGAGGTCGTCGTCTTCGCCCAGGAGCACGGCCTCCCGGTCGCCATCAAGGCGGCGTTCGGCGGTGGCGGCCGCGGCCTCAAGGTCGCCCGCACGCTGGAGGAGATCCCGGAGCTCTACGAGTCCGCGGTTCGCGAGGCGGTCGCCGCCTTCGGTCGCGGCGAGTGTTTCGTCGAGCAGTACCTGGACAACCCCCGGCACGTCGAGACCCAGTGCCTGGCCGACCGGCACGGCAACGTGGTGGTCGTCTCCACCCGTGACTGCTCGCTGCAGCGCCGGCACCAGAAGCTCGTCGAGGAGGCGCCCGCGCCGTTCCTCACCCCCGAGCAGAACGCCGAGCTGTACCGGGCGTCCAAGGCCATCCTCAAGGAGGCCGGCTACGTCGGCGCCGGGACCTGCGAGTTCCTGGTCTCCCAGGACGGGCTGATCTCCTTCCTGGAGGTCAACACCCGCCTCCAGGTCGAGCACCCGGTCTCCGAGGAGGTCACCGGGATCGACCTGGTCCGCGAGATGTTCCGGATCGCCGACGGCGAGGAGCTCGGGTACGACGACCCGGAGGTGCGGGGTCACTCGATCGAGTTCCGCATCAACGGCGAGGACCCGGGCCGCGGCTTCCTGCCCGCGCCCGGCACGGTGACGCTGTTCGCGCCGCCGTCCGGCCCCGGCGTCCGGCTGGACGCGGGCGTCGAGACCGGCTCGGTCATCGGCCCCGCCTGGGACTCGCTGCTCGCCAAGCTGATCGTCACCGGCACCACCCGCAAGCAGGCGCTGCAGCGCGCCGCCCGGGCGCTGGCCGAGTTCAAGGTCGAGGGCATGGCCACGGCCATCCCGTTCCACCGCGCGGTCGTGACCGACCCGGCGTTCGCGCCCGAGGTGCACGGCGGCGACGGACCGTTCACGGTCTTCACCCGGTGGATCGAGACCGAGTTCCAGAACACCATCCCCGCGTTCGCCGGTGCGCCCGGCGAGGGCGAGGAGGCCGAGGGCCGCGAGACCGTGGTGGTCGAGGTGGGCGGCAAGCGGATCGAGGTCTCGCTGCCGTCCTCGCTGGGCGTCGCGTCCGCCCCGGCGGCCGCCACCGGCGGTGCGGCCAAGGCCAAGCGCCGGGTCGGCGCCAAGAAGGCCGGCTCGGCGGTCAGCGGTGACACCCTGGCCTCCCCGATGCAGGGCACCATCGTCAAGGTCGCCGTCGAGGAGGGCCAGGTCGTCGCCGAGGGCGAGCTGATCGTCGTCCTGGAGGCGATGAAGATGGAGCAGCCGCTGAACGCCCACAAGGCGGGCACCGTGGTCGGCCTCAAGGCCGAGGTCGGCGGCAGCGTCAGCAGCGGCGCCGCGCTCTGCGAGATCAAGGACTGACGGCTCAGGCCGCCGGACCGGTCCGTACGCCCCTCGGGGTGTGCGGACCGGTTCCGTTTCCGGCCCCGCGACGGCGGTACCGGTCGGCGCCGCCACCGGCACGGCGCCCGCCCGGTGGCGGCGTCAGCGCCCGCGCGGGACGGCCCCCAGCTCGGCGAGCCGGGCCGGCAGTGGGCCGCCCGGCCCACCGGGGCCGCCGTGCGCGCCGGGGCGGCGCTGACCGGGCAGCGGGGCACCGGGCGGCGGGGCCGCGCGCCGGGCCAGCGGGCCGGGCTGGGTCTGGTGGACGGGCCCGCTGCCGGTGCCGTGCACGGGGGCGTCCCCGGTCGGCGCGGCGCTCAGCGGCGCCAGGCCGATCTGCACCCCGCAGTCGGCGAGCGCGTCCAGCTCGCGGGCGGTGGTGTCGTCGGCGGCGGCGTGCTCGTCGGTGACCAGCCGGGTGATGGTCTCGGTCGGGACGGTCTGGAACATGGTGTCCGCGCCGAGCTTGGTGTGGTCGGCGAGGACGATGACCTCGGCAGCCGACTGCACCAGAGCCCGGTCCACGCTCGCGGAGAGCATGTTCGTGGTCGACAGCCCGCGCTCGGCGGTCAGTCCACTGCCGGAGATGAACGCCTTGGAGACCCGCAGCCCGTGCAGCGACTGCTCGGCGCCACTGCCCACCAGGGCGTAGTTGGAACCCCGCAGGGTGCCGCCGGTCATCACCACCTCCACCCGGTTGGCGTGCGCCAGCGCCTGCGCGACCAGCAGGGAGTTGGTGACCACCGTCAGCCCGGGCACCCGGGCCAGTCGGCGGGCCAGCTCCTGCGTGGTGGTACCGGCGCCGACCACCACCGCGTCACCCTCCTCCACCAGGCCCGCGGCGAGATCGGCGATGGCGCTCTTCTCGGCCGCGGAGAGGTGGGTCTTCTGCGGATAGCCGGGTTCGCGGCTGAAGCCGCCGGGGAGCACCGCGCCGCCGTGCCGGCGGTCGAGGAGCCCTTCTGCCTCCAGTGCCCGTACGTCACGACGTACGGTCACTTCCGAGGTCTGGACGACGCGGGCCAGTTCGCGGAGCGACACAGCTCCGTTGGCGCGCACCATTTCGAGGATCAACTGGCGACGTTCTGCTGCAAACACAGAACCGACGGTAACCTGCGTGACCGTCTGCTTTCAGGCGTTTGCAGCTAGTAGCGGGAATTGCTCACGCACGAGCGGCGCGTGACCGTACAATACGCGCCGTCAGCAATCCGGGACTGCGCCCGCCGTCCGGGTGACGGGCCCGCCCGCGCGAAGGGCGGCCACCGACCGGCAGCCGCCCCCAACTGCGCGTCCGGTGCTCAGGATTCGCCGTCGGCCCGCTTGCGGATGTGCAGCTGCCGGGCGGCCTCGGCGGTCGAGCCGGAGACGGACGGGTAGACGGTGAAGGCGCTGGCCACCTGTTCGACCGTCAGATTGGCGTCCACCGCGAGCGCGATCGGGTGGATCAGCTCGCTGGCGCGCGGGGCGACCACCACGCCGCCGACCACGATGCCGGTGCCCGGGCGGCAGAACAGCTTCACGAAGCCGTCCCGGATGCCCTGCATCTTCGCCCGCGGGTTGCCCCGCAGCGGCAGCTTGACCTCGACCGCGTCCATCTTGCCGCAACTCACGTCGGCGGCGGTGTAGCCGACGGTGGCGATCTCCGGGTCGGTGAAGACGTTGGAGGCCACGGTCTTCAGGTTCAGCGGCTGCACCGCGTCGCCGAGCGCGTGGTACATCGCGATCCGGCCCTGCATGGCCGCCACCGAGGCGAGCATGAAGACGCCGGTGCAGTCACCGGCCGCGTACACGCCGGGGGCACTGGTGCGGGAGACCCGGTCGACCTTGATCTGACCCCAGTCGTTGAGCTTCACCCCCGCCTCCTCCAGGCCCATCTCGGCGGTGTTGGGGATCGAGCCGACCGCCATCAGGCAGTGCGTGCCCCTGATCACCTTGCCGTCGGAGAGCGTCACCTCGACGTGGTCGCCGACCCGCTTGACCGTCTCGGCCCGGCTGCGGCCCATCACGTTCATGCCGCGGCGGCGGAAGACCTCCTCCAGCACCTCGGCGGCGTCCGGGTCCTCGCCCGGCAGCACCCGGTCGCGGCTCGACACCAGGGTGACCTTGGAACCGAGCGCCTGGTAGGCGCCCGCGAACTCGGCGCCGGTCACACCGGAGCCGACCACGATCAGCTCGGCCGGCAGCTCCTCCAGGTCGTACACCTGGGTCCAGGTCAGGATCCGCTCGCCGTCCGGCTGGGCGTCCGGCAGCTCGCGCGGGTGCGCGCCGGTGGCGATCAGCACCGCGTCCGCGTGCAGCGACTGGACGCTGCCGTCGGGCGCGTCCACCAGCACCTCGCGGGAGCCGTCCACGGCCTGCCCGCCGCCGCCGAGCCGGCCCCGGCCGCGCAGCACGGTGACCCCGGCCCGGGTCACCGACTGGGTGATGTCGTGGGACTGCGCGATGGCGAGGCGCTTGACGCGTCGGTTGACCTTGCCGAGGTCCACGCCGACCACCCGGGCCTGCCGCTCCAGCGGTGGGGTGTCGTCGGCGACGATGATGCCCAGCTCTTCGTACGAGCTGTCGAAGGTCGTCATCACCTCCGCGGTCGCGATCAGGGTCTTCGACGGCACGCAGTCCGTGAGCACCGCCGATCCGCCCAGACCGTCGCGGTCGACGACGGTCACCTCCGCGCCGAGCTGGGAGGCGACGAGCGCCGCCTCGTAGCCGCCGGGTCCGCCACCGATGATCACGATCCGAGTCACGTCCACCATTGTCCCGTATGCCGAGCGCGCTGCCACGCCGGGGTCGGGGCTTCTGTCCGATCGCCCAGTCGCCGTAGGCTGCACCCCATGCCCCTCTACGCCGCGTATGCCACCAACCTCGATGCTCGGCAGATGACCCGCCGCGCTCCGCACTCCCCGCTGCGCGGTACCGGGTGGCTGGACGGCTGGCGGCTCACCTTCGGCGGCGAGCAGCTCGGCTGGGAGGGCTCGCTGGCCACCGTGGTCGAGGACGAGAAGGAGCAGGTCTTCGTCTCGCTCTACGACGTCGCGCCGATGGACGAGGAGGGCCTGGACCGCTGGGAGGGCGTCCAGCTCGGCATCTACCGCAAGATCAAGCTGCGCGCGCACACCCTGGACGGCGACATCCCGGTCTGGACGTACGTGCTCAACGACTACGAGGGCGGCCTGCCCGCCGCCCGCTACCTGGGCCTGGTCGCCGACGCGGCGGAGAGCGCCGGGGCGCCGCACGACTACGTCCTGGACCTGCGCCGCCGCCCCTGCTGACCTCCGGGCCCGCGCGGCACCGCCGCCCTCGACTCCCCCCGGCCCCGACTCCCCCCGGCCCGGGCGCCCGCCGCCCCGGGCCGGCGCACGGCTCGGCGGCCGCGCGGCGCCGGACGGCTGTAGCTTGCTCCCACCAGAGCCGCCGGAAGCAGGCCTGCGAGCTGTACTTTCACGCCATCCGGGTAACGATCCGGCACGTCGTACCGGGATCTTCTACGCGCGTAGCCGATTCCCGTCTATCCTCGGACCTGTGAACGCATCTCCTCAGTCGGTCGTCTCCGCCGACCCCTACGCCGCCGCCCAGGCCGCCGCCGAGCGCCTGCGCGAGCTGACCGGCGCCGAGCGCCACGACGTCGCCCTGGTGATGGGCTCCGGCTGGGTGCCGGCCGCCGACGCCCTCGGCGAGACCGTGGCGGAGTTCCCGGTCACCGACCTCCCGGGCTTCCCCGCCCCCGCCGTGGCCGGCCACGCCGGCACGATCCGCTCGGTGAAGATCGGCGACAAGCGCGCCCTGATCTTCCTGGGCCGCAACCACTACTACGAGGGCCACGGCGTGGCCACCGTGGTCCACGGCGTGCGCACCGCCGCCGCCGCCGGCTGCGGCATCATCGTGCTGACCAACGGCTGCGGCGGTCTGCGCGACGGCTGGGTCCCCGGCCAGCCGGTCCTGATCAGCGACCACATCAACCTGACCGCGGACTCCCCGATCGTCGGCGCCAACTTCGTCGACCTGACGGACCTCTACTCCAAGCGGCTGCGCGACCTCTGCCGCGAGGTGGACTCCACCCTCGACGAGGCCGTCTACGTGCAGTTCCGCGGCCCGCACTACGAGACCCCGGCCGAGGTCCACATGGCCCGGGTGATCGGTGGCGAGCTGGTCGGCATGTCCACCACGCTGGAGGCCATCGCCGCCCGCGAGGCCGGCGCCGAGGTGCTCGGCATCTCGCTGGTCACCAACCTGGCGGCCGGCATCACCGGTGAGCCGCTCAACCACGCCGAGGTGCTGGAGGCCGGCAAGGCCTCCGCCGAGCGCATGGGCGCGCTGCTCGCGAAGGTCCTTGAGCGGATCTGATCCGGCTCTGACGCACAATCGTGAGCGACGGGGTTCGCGGGCGGCTGTGATCCGCTGATCACACCCGCCCGCGGGCCCCGTCCGCATGCGCGCCCCACTCTCGCGGAACCCTCCGGCCGACCGAACCGACGCACTTCCCCATGGAGTCGCAGCCATGACGCAGGCACCCACCACCGATCTCCTCGCCCGGGCCCGGACCTGGCTGGCCGAGGACCCCGACCCGCAGACCCGCGAGGAGCTGGCCGCGCTGCTGGCCGCGGCCGAGGGCCCGGACGCCGAGTCGGACAGCAAGCTCGCCTGGTCGCGGCTGGCCGAGCGGTTCTCCGACCGCCTCCAGTTCGGCACCGCCGGCCTGCGCGGCGAGCTGGGCGCGGGCCCGATGCGGATGAACCGCGCCGTGGTGATCCGGGCCGCCGCCGGCCTGGTGGCGTACGTGAAGAAGGAGAACCTGGGCGACCTCGTCGTCATCGGCTACGACGCCCGGCACAAGTCCTTCGACTTCGCCCGGGACACCGCCGCCGTGGTGGTCGGCGCCGGCCTGCGGGCCGCCCTGCTGCCGCGCGCGCTGCCCACCCCGGTGCTCGCCTTCGCGGTCCGCCACCTGGGCGCGGCCGCCGGCGTCACCGTGACCGCCAGTCACAACCCGCCGCAGGACAACGGCTACAAGGTCTACCTGGGCGACGGCTCGCAGATCGTCCCGCCGGCCGACGCCGGGATCGCCGCCGAGATCGACGCGATCGGCTCGCTCGCCGAGGTCCCGCTCGCCGAGGACGGCTGGGACGTCGTCGGCGAGGACGTCGTGGACGCCTACCTGGCCCGCGCCGTCTCCATCGTGGACCCGCACAGCCCGCGCGACCTGGCCGTCGTCTACACCCCGATGCACGGCGTCGGCCGGGACACCCTGGTCGCCGCCTTCGACCGGGCCGGCTTCCCCGCGCCCACCGTGGTCGCCGAACAGGCCGAGCCCGACCCGGACTTCCCGACCGTGGCCTTCCCCAACCCGGAGGAGCCGGGGGCGATGGACCTCGCCTTCCGCACCGCCGCCGCGGTCGGCCCGGACATCGTCATCGCCAACGACCCGGACGCCGACCGCTGCGCGGTGGCCGTCCCGGCCAACGGCACCGCCGACGGCGACGGCACCGGCTGGCGGATGCTGCGCGGCGACGACGTGGGGGCGCTGCTGGGCGCCGCGCTGGTCGCCAAGCGGGCCACCGGCACCTTCGCCACCACCATCGTCTCCTCCACCCTGCTCGGCCGGATCGCCGAGGCGGCCGGGCTTGGTTACGCCGAGACGCTGACCGGCTTCAAGTGGATCGCCCGCGCCGACGGCCTGCGCTACGGCTTCGAGGAGGCGCTGGGCTACTGCGTCGACCCGCAGGGCGTGCGCGACAAGGACGGCATCACCGCCGCCCTGCTGGTCGCCGAGCTGGCCGCGACCCTCAAGCGGTCCGGCCGCACCCTGGCCGACCTGCTGGACGACCTGGCGCTGGAGCACGGCCTGCACGCCACCGACCAGCTCTCCGTCCGGGTGGAGGACCTCGCGCTGATCGCGGAGGCGATGCAGCGCCTGCGCGAGCGGCCGCCGACCGTGCTGGCCGGCCTGACGGTCACCCGGGCCGACGACCTGACCGCCGGCTCCGCCGACCTGCCGCCCACCGACGGCCTGCGCTACTACCTGGCTGGCGAGGGCGTGCGCTCGGCCCGGATCGTGGTCCGGCCGTCCGGCACCGAGCCCAAGCTGAAGTGCTACCTGGAGGTCGTCCTCCCGGTCGGCTCGGCCGCCGACCTGGCCCCCGCCCGGGAGCGCGCCGCCGAGCTGCTGGGCGCGATCAAGCGCGACCTGGCCGCGGCCGCCGGCATCGACGCCTGATCCACCCGCGCATGCCGAAGGGGCCCGCCGTTCCCGGCGGGCCCCTTCGTCGTGCTCCTCGGCGTGCTCAGGCGACGATCGCGGCGATCAGCGCGACCAGACCGAGCAGGGTCGGCGCGATGATCCACCAGCACCACCGCACGACCAGCGGGCCTGCCGCGTCGGGGCGGCCCGCGTTCCGCTCGGCGGTCTCCTGGAGGATCGCGACCACCTGGTCGGACCAGGCCCGGTTCGGGTCCGGCGCGCCCTCGACCACCGACGGCGCCGGCCGCCCGAAGGCCGTGCCCAGCCGGGACGCGTGCTGCTGCCCGCCGCCGCGCTGCTGGATCCGGTTGGCCCGCTTGCGCTGGCGCAGCGACACCGGCACGGCCCACACCTGGTACTTGTGGCCCCCGGCCAGCAGTTCCACCGAGTACCCCGCGCGCAGGGCGTCCACGGCCGCCCACGGCGCGGTGATCGTCCGCAGCGGGTTGCGCACCACCAGCCGGCGGTCGTTCACCCGCACGGCCGGCCGCAGCGTGTAGGCGATCACCGGGAAGGCGAACACCGGTACCGCGGCCAGCGCGACGTACGGGGTCCTGCCCGTCCCGTTCAGCACCGCGTCCCCGATCAGCCACCCGGCCACGGCCAGCAGGAGCACACCGGAGATCACACCGGGAATGGAGCGGTACACGCGGTCGGCGTACACGGGCTCCCCGTCGGAGCCGGCCGAGCCCTGGTGGGGCTTGCCGTCGGATTCGGTCATGGCGACGATTCTGCCCCATGCACCCCGTGATCTACAGGGGTGGCGATCACCGTGGTGGCCCCGGCCGTCGCCCCCCGGCCCGACGGCCGGACCCCGCCGTTCCTCCCGCCGCTCCCCGCCACTCCCCGGCCACTCCCCCGCCGCGAGCCGCTCCCGGGCCGCGCCCACCGGGCCGAGATCTCGGTCCGGCATCGAAAAGCGGGCCCCCTAGCGGTTGGCTACGCGCGTAGATATGCTGGTGTGGTGACTATGTCCACTCTTGCAGCCAATGCCCCCGGCGCTGCGGGCAGCGGTCTTGAGGACGTTGCGGCGTCCGAGGCCTCGCTCCGCCGCTTCCTGCACGGCCTGCCCGGCGTCGACCAGGTCGGCCTGGAGGCGCGCGCCGCCACTCTCGGTACCCGCTCGATCAAGACCTCGGCGAAGGCGTACGCCATCGACCTGGCCATCTCGATGATCGACCTGACCACCCTCGAAGGCGCGGACACCGCCGGCAAGGTGCGCGCGCTGTGCGCCAAGGGCCGGACCCCGGATCCGTCCGACCCGGCCACCCCGCGCGTCGCCGCCATCTGTGTCTATCCGGACATGGTCGCCACCGCGAAGGACGCCCTGCGCGGCACCGACATCCAGGTCGCCTCCGTCGCCACCGCCTTCCCCGCCGGGCGCGCCGCGCTCCCGGTCAAGCTCGCCGACACCGCCGACGCGGTCGCGGCCGGCGCCGACGAGATCGACATGGTGATCGACCGGGGTGCCTTCCTCTCCGGCCGCTACCTGGACGTCTTCAACGAGATCGTCGCCGTCAAGGAGGCGTGCAAGCGCCCCGACGGCACCGCCGCCCACCTCAAGGTGATCTTCGAGACCGGCGAGCTGCAGACGTACGACAACGTGCGCCGCGTCTCCTGGCTGGCGATGCTGGCCGGCGCCGACTTCATCAAGACCTCCACCGGCAAGGTCGCCGTCAACGCGACCCCGCCGGTCACCCTGCTGATGCTGGAGGCCGTCCGCGACTTCAAGGCGCAGACCGGCGTCCAGGTCGGCGTGAAGCCCGCCGGTGGCATCAAGACCACCAAGGACGCCATGAAGTACCTGGTGATGGTCAACGAGACCCTCGGCGACGACTGGCTGACCCCGCACTGGTTCCGCTTCGGCGCCTCCAGCCTGCTCAACGACCTGCTGATGCAGCGTCAGAAGCTGACCACCGGACGGTACTCCGGCCCCGACTACGTGACGGTGGACTGATCACCATGGCCAAGAAGAAGAACATCGAGGAGCCCGCGGCCCAGCCGACCGGCGGCCTCTTCAGCTACGCCCCGGCACCCGAGTCCCCCGCCGCCGCGGGTGACATCGCCACCTCGTACGGCCACTTCATCGGCGGCGAGTTCGTCGACTCCTCCGGCAGCGAGGCCCTGAAGACGGTCAACCCGGCCACCGAGCAGGTGCTCGCCGAGTTCGCCCAGGGCACCGAGGAGGACGTCGACCGCGCGGTCGCCGCCGCCCGCAGGGCCTTCACCGACTGGTCGGCGCTGCCCGGCAGCGAGCGCGCCAAGTACCTGTTCCGGATCGCCCGGATCATCCAGGAGCGCAGCCGCGAGCTGGCCGTGCTGGAGTCCATCGACAACGGCAAGCCGATCCGCGAGACCCGCGACGTCGACCTGCCGCTGGTCGCCGCGCACTTCTTCTACTACGCGGGCTGGGCCGACAAGCTCGACTTCGCCGGCTACGGCGCGAACCCGCGCCCGCTGGGCGTGGCCGGCCAGGTCATCCCGTGGAACTTCCCGCTGCTGATGCTGGCGTGGAAGATCGCCCCGGCGCTGGCCACCGGCAACACCGTGGTGCTGAAGCCGGCCGAGACCACCCCGCTGACCGCGCTGCGCTTCGCCGAGATCTGCCGCCAGGCGGGCCTGCCGAAGGGTGTCGTCAACATCGTCACCGGTGACGGCCGCACCGGCGCCGCGCTCACCTCGCACCCGGACGTCAACAAGGTCGCCTTCACCGGCTCCACCCCGGTCGGCCGGGCGATCGCCAAGCAGATCGCGGGCACCCGCAAGAAGCTCTCGCTGGAGCTCGGCGGCAAGGCCGCGAACATCGTCTTCGACGACGCGCCGATCGACCAGGCGGTCGAGGGCATCGTCAACGGCATCTTCTTCAACCAGGGCCACGTCTGCTGCGCGGGTTCGCGCCTGCTGGTCCAGGAGTCGATCCACGACGAGCTGCTGGACGCCCTGAAGCGCCGGATGGGCACCCTGCGGGTCGGCGACCCGCTGGACAAGAACACCGACATCGGCGCCATCAACTCGGCCGCCCAGCTGGCCCGGATCACCGCGCTGACCGACGCCGGCGAGGCCGAGGGCGCCGAGCGCTGGTCGCCCGCCTGCGAGCTGCCCGGCACCGGCTTCTGGTTCAGGCCGACCGTCTTCACCGGCGTCAGCCAGGCCCACCGGATCGCCCAGGAGGAGATCTTCGGGCCGGTCCTGTCGGTGCTGACCTTCCGCACCCCGGCCGAGGCGGTCGACAAGGCCAACAACACCCCCTACGGCCTCTCCGCCGGCATCTGGACGGAGAAGGGCTCGCGCATCCTCTGGACCGCAAACCGGCTCAAGGCCGGCGTGGTCTGGGCCAACACCTTCAACAAGTTCGACCCGACCTCGCCGTTCGGCGGCTACAAGGAGTCGGGTTACGGCCGCGAAGGTGGCCGCCACGGTCTGGAGGCCTACCTCGATGTCTGATGTCGTGAGCCGTCTTGATGTCCTCAAGACCTACAAGCTGTACGTCGGCGGGAAGTTCCCGCGCTCCGAGAGCGGGCGGGTGTACGAGGTGACGGACTCGAAGGGCGAGTGGCTGGCCAACGCCCCGCTCGGCACCCGCAAGGACGCCCGGGACGCCGTGCTGGCGGCCCGCGCGGCCGTCAAGGGCTGGGCCGGCACCACCGCGTACAACCGCGGCCAGGTGCTGTACCGCGTCGCCGAGATGCTGCAGGGCCGGCGCGAGCAGTTCGCCGCCGAGGTGGCGCTCTCCGAGGGCGTCGGCCCGAAGAAGGCCGCCGCCCTGGTGGACGCCGCCATCGACCGCTGGGTCTGGTACGCGGGCTGGACCGACAAGGTCGCCCAGATCGCGGGCGGCGCCAACCCGGTCGCCGGGCCGTTCTTCAACCTCTCCACCCCGGAGCCGACCGGTGTGGTCGGGATCGTCGCCCCGCAGGCCGGTTACGGGCACTCGCTGCTCGGCCTGGTCTCGGTGATCGCGCCCGCCATCGCCACCGGCAACACCGTGGTGGTCGCGGCGGCCGCGGACGCCCCGCTGCCGGCCCTGTCGCTGGGCGAGGTGCTGGCCACCTCGGACGTCCCCGGCGGCGTGGTCAACATCATCTCGGGCCGGACCGCCGACATCGCGCCCACCCTGGCCTCGCACCAGGACGTCAACGCGGTGGACCTCACCGGCGCCATTGCCGCCGACGGTCCCGGCGCGGCGGGCGCGCTGGAAGCCGCCGCCGCGGATACCCTGAAGAGGGTGGTCCGTCCGGAGCTGGACCCGTTCGCCCAGGACTGGACCAATGCTCCCGGTACCGACCGGCTACTCTCGTTCCTGGAGACGAAGACGGTCTGGCACCCGATGGGGATCTGACCTCCTCGTCACCCCCGGGCCCGGTGGGCCCACCGAGTAACAACTCCACAAGCTGGCCGTCCCCAGTGCCCTCACCCCCCCAGGGCCCGGACGGTCATTGGACGGACCCGCGCCTCTCCCCCCCTGGCGCGGGTCCGTCGACTTTCCGCCTCCGGTGTCCCCGGCGGCTCTCCTCCCTGGATCCGTCGACTTTCGTCGCCGGCCCGCCATCCTTTCGGCGCTCCCGGCCGGCCCCCGCCCCCGCGCAGACTGGGGCGACACCGCACACCGAGGGGGCACCGCGTGGGAGAGATCGCCGGCGAGCTGATGGCACTGTTCGCGGACGGGTTCGTCCGCAGGCTGTTCGTGGCCCGCGCCCGGCGCCGGCTGGCCGCCGGCAAACCGGTCCGGATCCCCTGCTCGGCCCGCTCCGACGGTCCCGGCTGGCCGCCGCGCTACGTCAACGGGGGGATCCGCGTCACACCGGGCGCCGCGAGCGCCGAGTTCGGCTCGCGCGAGCTCGACGGCGCCGGCCCGGTCGTACTGGCCGCCGGCGGGGCCTTCCGGGCCCCCGAGCCGGACACCTGGCACGACCACGACTGGGCCGCCACCGCCTACCTGGCGCCCGGCGCCGGGCAGCCGGTCTTCCTCCAGGCCGACAGCCGGTACCTGCCGCTGCTGCACCTCGCCCTCGCCGCACCGCGGTCGCCGCACAAGGGGTGACCCGACGGGTTTCGGCATCCGGCCCCGATGCGTCAGACTGGTGTCCCGTGAGTGACTCCCCGCTGAATGCCGCGCCGATAGCCCGTGCCCGAGTGGTCCTGCTGTCCGGTCCCTCCGGATCGGGGAAGTCCTCACTGGCGGAACGGAGCGGCCTGCCGGTGCTCCAGCTCGACGACTTCTACAAGGACGGGGACGACCCCACCCTGCCGCTGCTGGACGACGGCGCGGTCGACTGGGACTCCCCGCTCGCCTGGCACCGTGACGAGGCCCTGGCGGCGATCCGCGGCCTCCACGAGAGCGGCCGCGCCGAAGTCCCGGTGTACTCGATCCCGGCCAACGGCCGCGTCTCCACCCAGGTGCTGGACCTCGCCGGGGCGCCCGCGTTCATCGCCGAGGGCATCTTCGCCGCCGAGATCGCCGGCGCCTGCGCCGCCGAGGGCCTGCTGGGCGACGCCCTGTGCCTGCGCAACGGCGCGCTCACCACCGCCTGGCGGCGGCTGCGCCGGGACGTCCGGGAGAGCCGCAAGTCGCTGCCCGTCCTGGTGCGCCGCGGCTGGCGGCTGATGCGGGCCGAGCGCTCGATCGTCGGCCGGCAGGTCGAACTGGGCGCCCACCCCTGCACCGGCCCGGAGGCGGACCGGCGGATCCGCGCGGCGGCCGGACGGCAGCTCTCCGCGGTCTGAGCTCCACCGCGGGCCGGCACGCCCGCAGGCACGCTTGCACGTCCGCACTCACGCACTCACGCACGAAGAACGGCGGGCCCGGTGCGTCTCCCCCGCACCGGGCCCGCCGCCTTCCCGGACGGTCATCGGGCTCCCCCGGTTACGCCGCTCCCCCGAGCCGGCGCTGCCAGTTTCCCTGACCGTCCTCACCCGTCCCCCGACGGGAGTCCCTCGCCCCTCGCGGGGCCGTTCTCAGGCGACCAGCTCGCCGAACGCCCGGGCGGTGTCGCCCGACTTGTTCAGGTGCTCGTCGTCGCGCAGCCGGCGCAGCGCGCGCCAGATGCTGCTCTTGACCGTGCCGACGCTGATGCCGAGCACGTCGGCGATCTCCGGGTCGGTCTTGCCCTCGTAGTAGCGCAGCACCAGCATGGTGCGCTGGTTCTCCGGCAGCTTGGCCAACGCCTGCCAGAGCACGGCGCGCAGCTCGGTGCCGCCCATCGCGTCGGTGTCGCCGACCGTCTCCGGCAGCTCCTCGGTCGGGTACTCGTTGACCTTGCGGCGCCGCCAGGCGGAGATGTGCAGGTTGGTCATGGTGCGGCGGAGGTAGCCCCCCACCGCGGCCTTGTCGGTGATCCGGCCCCAGGCCCGGTAGGTGCTGAAGAGCGCGCTCTGCAGCAGGTCCTCGGCCTCGAAGCGGTCACCGGTCAGGTGGTACGCCGTGGCGTACAGGGAGGCGCGGCGCTCGCGCACGTACGCGGTGAACTCCGTGGTGTAGTCCTCCGCGACGGCCGGGTGCTCCCCCTGCGCGTCTCCCTGTCCCGCCTCGGCGGTGCGGGTCGCCGCGGGGTTCAGCCGCAGCAGCGTCGCACCCGCGGCCCCGCGGCCGGCCGACTCCCCCGAGTCGACCTTCCGCAGCCCGCTCCCCCCGATCCCCCGGGTTCCCCCGTTCCCCCCCAGGGTGTCCTTGCCCTCGACGCGGACGGGGAGGATCCCCCGCAGCGTCAGGGTGTTGGCGGAGTCGGCCACGTTCCCCCGGTGGCCGATCCCGTACAGCTCCCCCTGCCTGCCGCCGCCGCTCACCCGGCGGGCGACAGTGTTTCCACCGGCGCTGTGCGCGCACCCCCGCACGGTCACGGCACCGGAGGTCTCGTCGGTCCTGACCTCGTAACGGGTCCGGTGGGTGGCCGATGACGAACGCGCGGTGCGGTCAGCCGGGTTGGTCCGGGTCTGCAGCCTGGCGTTCATCGTGCGCCCCCTTGGTCGGTACGAGCGGTTCCTGTTGCCGCCGTTCAGCCGGCCAGTTGGCCCGCTGTCCTGCGGCGACATGGAAAATCTTGCCCGCCGGTTGTGATGACGCTGTCCGTCGACTGTCACAGGGCTGTCACAGGGGCGGGGCTTTCGTCCCGCATCGCCTCCCGCCGTGACGGACGCCGGTGGCTCGGGTTCCGGTTCCCACCCGGTCGGTGCCCGGTGCCGGGGGGTGATTCGGCGCTCCGGGTGAGCCAGAATGAGGCCGTGCCTTTCCTCCTACTGATCGAGGACGACGACGCCATCCGTACCGGCCTCGAACTCGCTCTCACCCGCCAGGGCCACAAAGTGGCCACCGCCGCCTCCGGCGAGGACGGTCTGAGGCTCTTCAAGGAGCAGCGGCCGGACCTCATCGTGCTGGACGTCATGCTGCCCGGAATCGACGGCTTCGAGGTCTGCCGCCGGATCCGCCGCACCGACCAGCTTCCGATCATCCTGCTCACCGCCCGGTCCGACGACATCGATGTCGTGGTCGGCCTGGAGTCCGGCGCGGACGACTACGTCGTCAAGCCGGTGCAGCCGCGCGTCCTGGACGCCCGGATCCGGGCCGTGCTGCGACGCGGTGAGCGGGAGAGCTCGGACTCCTCCGCGTACGGGACCGTGGTGATCGACCGCGCGGCGATGACCGTCACCAAGGACGGCGAGGACCTCCAGCTCACGCCGACCGAGCTGCGGCTGCTGCTGGAGCTCAGCCGCCGGCCCGGGCAGGCCCTCTCCCGCCAGCAACTGCTGCGCCTGGTCTGGGAACACGACTACCTCGGCGACTCCCGGCTGGTGGACGCGTGCGTCCAGCGGCTGCGGGCGAAGGTCGAGGACGTGCCCTCGGCGCCCACCCTGATCCGCACGGTGCGCGGGGTCGGCTACCGTCTGGACCCGCCGGCGTGACCGCGCCCGGCAGCGCCCCGCTGCTGATATCCCGCCTCTCCTGATCTTCCGCAACGACAGGCTCCCGTGACTGACCTTCAGACGACCAGCCGCTTCTCCTCGGGCCCGTGGCGACGGCTGCGTTCCCTGCGGGTGCGGCTGATCGCGGTGTTCGCCGCGGTCGCGCTGCTCGCCGCCGTCTCGGCCTCCGGCATCGCGTACTGGCTCAACCGGGACGCGGTGCTCAAGCGCGCCCAGAACACCGCGCTCAACGACTTCCGGGTCTCGCTCACCCGCAACGTCTCCGAGCTGCCGCTGAACGCCACCTGCGCCGAGCTGAACCAGCTCGCCGCCAGCGTCGCCAGCTCCGGGCTCAGCTACGAGGTGGTGGTCTCCGACCCCGCCCACCCGGACTGCCTCGCCTCCTCGGCCCCGCTGACCTACACGCTCGCCGACGTCCCGGCCAAGCTGCGGGACACCGTCGCGAAGCCGCGCGAGCTCACCGAGAACAACCCGTACGCGTTCCACCTGTACTGGCAGCGGCAGAACCTGGAGGGGCGGCCGTTCGTGATCGGCGGCACCAAGGTGGTGCCGACCGGGCCGACGGCCTACATGTTCAAGTCGCTGGAGAACGAGCGGGCCGACCTGAGCACGCTCGGCTGGTCGCTGGCGATCGCCACGCTGCTGGCGCTGATCGGCTCGGCGCTGCTCGCCCAGGCCGCGTCGGCGACGGTGCTGCGCCCGGTCAAGCGGCTCGGCGAGGCCGCCCGGCGGCTCGGCGAGGGCCATCTGGACACCCGGCTCGAAGTCGAGGGCTCGGACGAACTCGCCGATCTGGCAAGGACGTTCAACCGCACCGCGGAGTCGCTGCACGAGCAGGTCGAGGAGCTGAGCGCGCGGGAGGCGCAGAGCCGGCGGTTCGTCGCCGACATGTCGCACGAGCTGCGGACGCCGCTGACCGCGATGACCGCCGTGACGGACATCCTGGAGGACGAGGCAGAGTCGCTGGACCCGATGATCGAGCCGGCCGTGCGGCTGGTGGTCAACGAGACGCGCCGGCTCTCCGACCTGGTGGAGAACCTGATGGAGGTGACCCGCTTCGACGCCGGTACGGCCAAGCTGGTCGCCGACGAGGTGGACATCGCCGATCTGATCATGTCCTGCATCGACGGCCGGGCCTGGTACGACGCGGTGGAGCTGGACGCGCCGCGCGGTGTCCGGGCCGTGGTCGACCCGCGCCGGCTGGACGTCGTCTTCGCCAACCTGATCGGCAACGCGCTCAAGCACGGCGGCTCGCCGGTGCGGGTGACGGTCCGGGAGGAGGGCCCCGCGCAGGCTCCGGCGGACGGCCCGGCCGACGGCCCGACGGACGGCCGGGAGGATGACGGCCCGGTGGTCGGCCCGGCGGTCGGAACGGTGATCGTCGAGGTCTCGGACAGCGGCCCCGGCATCCCCGAGGACGTGCTGCCGCACGTCTTCGACCGGTTCTACAAGGCGGACAAGGGGCGGGCGCGTTCGGAGGGCAGCGGTCTGGGCCTGTCGATCGCGATGGCCAACGCGCAGATCCACGGGGGGACGATCACGGCCGCGAACGGGGAGGTGGGGGCGGTGTTCACGCTGACGCTGCCGCGAACCCAGCCTCCGCCGTCGGCCGACGACTCCGAGGAGAGTGCGCTGTGACCTCCCGCCCGTCCGTTCCGGCGGGTCCGGCCGACCGGGCCCGCGCCGTCCGCGGTTCCGGCCCGGGCCGCGGTTCCCGCCCGGACCGTGGTTCCCGCCCGGGCCGGGTGTTCGGCGCCGCCGCCCTGGTGGCGCTGGCCGCCCTCGCCGCCGGGTGCGGCATCCGCCCGACCGCCGTCCCGGTGGACGCCGGCGCGCCCGCCAGCCGGACGGCCTGCCCGACCGCGCCGCAGATACCGACGGTGCCGGCCGCACCGTCACCGGTCGGCCCGACTCCGCCCGCCGCGCACTCCTCGGCGAAGTACTTCGGGAGCCCGTCCCCGTCGGTCACCCGAGTGACCCCGGGGCCGTCCACCCCGCCGGCGGACAACGTGTTCACCGCGGTGGCGACGCCGTCGCCGACGGCGTCGGCCACCTGCCGCTGATCGACTCCGTGGGATCCGGGCCGCATCTCGACCGGATCGGGTCCGAACGGGGGCGCTCCGGGCCGTTTCGGTCCGCTCCGGGCGTGCGGCGGAATGTTCACGCCGGGCGTGGAACCGCCGCGCCACCGGCTCACGTCCTTCCCCGCGTGCAGCGAGATGGCACCAGGGCACGCGACGAGCGTTCCGGCGTGCGGACCGAGACCGGGCCGGCGGCGGCCGTCCACCGTCCCCTACGGCTGGTCGGCCTCGTCGGCCTCACCCTCCACCTGGCCCTGGCGGGCTGGCTGGTGCTGAGACCGTTGCCGGTGGCCTGGGTCTACGACGCCAACCTGACGCCGCTGGCCTCGCTCCGCTCCTCCACCGCCTGGCAGGTCCTCGGCGAACTGCTGCTGCTGGCCCCGCTCGGCGTCCTGCTCCCGCTCGCGGGCGGCCGCCTGCGAGCCCCCTGGCTCCCGTCCTTCCTCCGCACCACCGGCGCCTCCGCCCTGCTGGCCACCGCCCTGGAGTTCCTCTCCTCCTGGGCCCCGGGCCACATCCTGAACGTGGACCACATACTGCTCGCCAGCGTCGGCGTGGCGATCGTCCACCTGGCCCTGGTGCCCGGCTGCCGGTCCCTGCTGCTCCGGCCCCGCCGCGCGGGCGCCGACCGCCCGGCGCCCGCCCGGGCCCCCGCGCCGGCCCACACGCCGCCTCGCACGCCGGTCCACGCACCGACCCACGCTCCCGTCTACGCGGAGCCCGTCTCCTCCCACGGCCGCTGAGGCGGCTCGCTGCTCGCCGGGCAGGAAAGGCAGCCGGGAGCCGCCACCGCGCACGAGCCCGGGTCGAGCAGCCGCCCGTCGTCGGGGGCGACCCGCCCGCACGCCCGGCAGCGCACCGCGACCCGCCCGCCCGCCGCCCGCAGGCGGGCCACCGCGACGTCGAGGTCCCGCAGGTTTCCGTCCCGCACGGGTGCGGGCAGGTCGTCCAGCAGCAGCCTGCCGCGCCAGAGGCTCAGCCCGGTCACGGCGCGGAGGGCGCGGAGCAGCTCGATCCGCCGCTCCCCCGCGCCGGTCAGCTCGGCGACGAACTCCGGTTCCTCCATCCGCCCGGCCCTCCCCGGCCTGCCCGCTCCGGCCCGCCCGCTCCGGCCCGCCCGCTCCGGCCCGCCTGCCCGCTCCGGCTCGCTCCGCCCGGCCGGGCGTACCCGGCGGGCGGTCAGCGGCCGGGGCGCTGCGTGCGCTGCCGGCGGCGCAGCACCACCAGGGCACCCAGCCCCATCGCGATCGCCATGCCGCCGGTGATAGCCATCGGCGCGGAGGAGGACCCGCCGCCCGTCGACGCCAGCCCGGAGGCCTGGTCCGGCACGGGGACGGGCACCGGCACCGGAGCAGCCGTGGTCGCCGGGCCGTTCGGCGCCGAGGCGGTGACCTGCGCGACGACCACCGCGGCCGCCGACGGCGCGGTCGGCACCGGAGCGGGGCTCGCCGGAGCGCTCGCCGTCCCGGTGGCGGTCGCGGTGGCGGAGGGCGTCGCAGACGCCGTGGCGGACGGCGTACCGGCGCCGCCCGGCGCCGCGATGCCGAACGGGACCGCCCGGCTGGACGTCGTGACGCCGAGCCCGCTGACCTCCGGCATGCTGTGCCCGGTGAGCAGCACGGACGCGGCACCGACCGGGGCATCCTTGGCGAAGGCCAGCCGGACGTTGATCGTGCGGGACTCGCCGTCGTGCAGCTTCACGAGGTCGGCGTCCTTGCTGCCCGACGGGAGCCCCAGGATCAGCCTGCTCGTCGCCGCCTCTGGGAGGGGCCTGGCGGCCAGCCACTCGCCCTCCGGGGTCTGGAACTCGAACCGGACCGCGTCGGCGGGCAGCGTGCTCCCGGCCTGGAGGGTGACCTCGGGGAGGACGCGGATGTCCTTGCCGCTGTGGTTGGCGAGGACCAGCTTGAACGCCTTCGCCTCGCCGCCCGTGGTGAAGGAGGCGGGGACGCCCTCGACGCTCGGCTCGGCCGGGCCGGGAGCGGTCACCGGCGGGGTGCTGGGGCCGCCCACCGGGTCGATGGTGAAACGTCCGAACTCGCTGGCCGGGGTGGAGATCCGCTGCTCCGGGGGCAGCGTCGGGTCCGACACCACGGCCCGGAACCCGGCCGTGGCCGTGCCGCCGACGGCGCCGGTGGTGACGGCGAGACGCAGCCGGTAGGTGACCGAAGCACCGGCCGGCACGCTGATCCTGGTGGCGAAGGTGTCCAGCTCCCACACCGCGCCGACCGTCTGGCCGGGGCTGAGCAGGGCGTTCTTCCACTGCGTGCCGCCGGGCGACTGGAACTCCAGCTTGAGCTGGGTCTCCTTGATGCCGGAGTTGACGTCGGCCAGGGTGAAGCCGGTCGTGGCGTCGACCGCGTGGTCGGCGGAGTTCTTCAGGGTCGCGGTGAACTCGACCGGCGCCGCACCCGCGGTGAAGGTGCTGGGCAGGCCGCTCAGCGTGATCGACACGGGCCCGTTCTGGGCCTGGGCGCCCAGGGTGCCCTGGGTGTGCCGGGTGATCGAGGGGGCGGCGAGCGCCGCCGGGGCGGCGGCGACGGCGGTGCCGGAGACCAGGGTGGCTGTGGCCGCCAGAGCGAGGAGACTGCGGTGCTGAGTGCGCAAGGGGACCTCACGGAGGAGAGCGGGCCGAGCCCGGCAGACGATGGGTCGCCTGGACTGAGAGGGAACCTCGTCGCAGGCCATGTCCGTCCCGCTGCTTCGCCCCCAAACCTCCAGCAACGGCGGCATCATATCCGAACGTGTGGACCATTCGTGAAGGAGTATCGGTCGCCGGGACGAACGCCGGGTGACGGCTGTCACGCCGCTCGCCGCACCCGGCCGCCGACCTCGATCAGGCCGCCGGGCCGGACGCCGGTGACGAGCTGGGAGCCGACGCCTTGAGTGATGATCAGGTCGCGCCCGAGCTCGGCCGTGAGCAGGATCGCGGCGGCGCCGGTGGCCTCGTCCTCGTCGATCCCGTCACCGCGGCCGGGGAAGGCTCGCGCCCGTACCGTACCCGCCCGCTCGTCCTGCCAGGCCCAGGCGTAGATCCACTCCCCCGGCGGCGGGACGTCCAGCGCGTCCACCTCGGCGGCGGACCCGTACCGCCTCAGCGTGCGGCCCGGCGCCCAGGCGGCGCGGCCCTCGATCCGGGTGAACTCGCCGTCGCGGCGCACCCCGACGGCGCCGGCGGCGGTCACGAGCTGGTCCACGCCCAGCAGCCAGGCCGCACCGACGCAGGGGTGTCCGGCGAAGGGCAGGCGAAGGCTCGGCGTGTAGATGTCGATCACACCGCGCTCCGCGTCGTCGACGAAGACGGTCTCGCTGAAACCGAGCTGCCGGGCGACGGCCAGCCGGTCGGCCGCACCGGGAACGGCGGCGCCGTCGCGGACCACGCCGAGCGGGTTCCCGTGGCCGCCGTCGGGGCCGCAAAAGACCCGAAGGACCTCATAGTCAGTCATTCACCCACCCAACCACGGGTGGGGGCGCCGCCGGTATACGAGTTCGTGACGAAAACGTGGCGGCGATTGTCCGCGGGGTCCAGTACTGTGCCCACTCGTCCCAAGGATTTCTTTCTCTCACCTCCCACAGGAATTGACTCCGTGAATCTCGACTTCACCGCTGACCCGCTTTTCTCCTGGTACGTCGTGCTGCTGGCCATCAGCGGCATCGCCATGGTCGTGCTCGGCGCCGTCAACGTCGGCGGCGGCCTGAGCGGCGGCTGGCGGGTCATCAACGTGATCGCCGGCATCGCGTTCGCCGGCTACGCGTACTACCTCGCGTTCGTCTTCGAGGGCGGTGAGTACCGGATGTTCTTCCAGGCGTTCATCCTCCCCGTGCTGCTGATCGCCAACGCCGTGAAGGCCCTGGTCGCCCGCAGCAACGCCCCGGCGGCCCCGCAGCCGGCGGCCTACCAGGCCCCGTACGACCCGAACGCCCCGTACAACCCGAACGCGGCGCAGAACCCCTACGCCCAGCCCGCCCCGGCCCCGCAGGCGGCCCCGGTCGCCCAGCCGCCGGCCCCGCAGGCTCCCCCAGCCGGCTGACCGGCTCGCATCCCCACGCCGTCCGCCGGGCACCCGCCCGGCGGACTGCGGCGAGCGAGAACAGCATTCACGGGCGGGGAATCTGCTGGCGCAGATTCCCCGCCCGTCACGCCAGCGCCTCCATCGCCGCACCGATCAGGGCCCGGGCCTGCTCCCCGTGGACGGCCTGGTCGGCCAGTTCGCCGAAGGCCTGGGCGTAGAGGGCGATCTCGCTGGGCTGGGTGATGGTGAGGTAGCCGGAGACCAGTTCCACGTTGACCTGGGCGGTGTCGTAGATCCAGAAGCCCTCGACCGGCATCCGGGAGCGGCCCGGCCCCATGGGGACGATGCCGAGACTGACATGGGGCAGCGCGCCCACGGTCAGCAGGTGCGCCAGTTGCTCGCGCTGAACATCCCGGCTGCCGGGGCCGGACCGCAGGACGGACTCCTCCAGGAGAACGGCGAACCGCCGGTCACCTTCGCGGAGGATCCGCTGCCGCTCCATCCGGACTTCCACAGCGGCGTCCACATCGTCCACCACGACCCGGCGCCGCTGCACGGCCCGCAGCACCGCGTCGGTGTAGGCCCGCGTCTGGAGCAATCCGGTCACCAGCCACGACGAATACGCCCGGAAGCGGCGCGTGCGCTCGTAGCGCGGTAGGACTGACTCCTGCACGCGCTTCAAACCGTCACGCTCGATGCGGCGCCATTCGACGAACATGCCCTCGACAGCCCGCAACGAGGCAATGAGATCCGAGGCCTGGTCATCGGCTCCGGAAACCCGACACCAAGCCAGAAGATCTGCGGGTGAAGGCACCGTCCGGGCATTCTCGATTCGGGACGTCTTGGACGGATGCCAGCCACAGAGCTGCGCGAGTTCCCGCCCGGTGATCCCCGCCTCCCGCCGGATCTCGCCGAGCCGATCGGCGAGATCCCGGCGCGCCTGCTGAACGCTTGACGATGCTGACAGAGTCACGGATCAGGTCGGCCGGTACTCCGAGTGGGGGACGGCGCGCAGCCAGACGGATTCGAATGCCCTGGCGTACAGCTCTACCAGAGCCGGGTCCGTGCAGACCTCCATGCCCGAGCCGGCCCACTGCCCATCACCGCTGAAGTGATGGAGGATCAGCGTCTCGCTGTCCACTACCCAGCAGTCCAGAGCGGGCAACAACAGATCACGCGCTGTCGATCGAGGCAGCCAGCGCACCTGCTCACCTGCCGCGATATTCGTGAACGTGCCGTCGTACTCGTACTGGATGTAGTCACTGACAGGCTCCGACACGACGCGGGCCCGCCGCACCGAAACGCCTCGTCCGGTCGTCTCGGCCACGACATCGAGCCATGGCCGCCACCAGGATTCACGATCCTCCGGATCTTCCCGGTGCCCTCCCTGCCAGGAGATGAACGCCGGGTCGTCACGCATGTAGCTGTCACGCATCTCAAGGTGCACGGCCGACCGCCGGGCCTTGGCGAGCGCCTCACGAACCGCAGTGGCCACCGTTGACCTCGCCATCGACTCGGGGGACGAACTGAAGCATGTTGGCGGGGAGCCTGATCACGGTCTCGTGATCGGGAACGTCCGTTGAGTGCCCAGGAATCGACCCGATCTCCTGGCAGCGCCTGATGGTCTCCTCGTCTGCTTTCCACGATTGAATGACCAGGTCACCACTGGTCTCATCGAGCCAGATGGTCGGAGATCCGTCGTCCGGGGTGTTGGGGTAGATCCCGAGGAACTTGAGCGGCATTCCTGTCTCCCTCTGTGTCGAGTGAGTCACTTCTGCCGCAAGGGTTCACCGCCCGTCGATCCTGGGTCAAGGCCACGACCCGGCGCACCGGAGTGAGGCCCGGCGCGGGGGCGCATCAGTGCAATTCGCCGCAACTCTCTTGGAGACAAGGGAGATCGCTACCTACCGTGGCGATGGCTCGACGTATCGAGCCATCGCCACCATGCGAGAGGTGTCTTCATGACCGCCCCCGGAGATCGCCCGAAGCCCCCAGAGCGTCCGCCCGGTCCGATGCCGCCGGACGTCCGGGGTCGCGCGACTTGATTCACCTCAACCACCCTCAGCAGCAGAGGAGAAGGACCATGGCATGGGGAACCGGCAAGGGCGGCAGCTCCGGCGGAGGCAGCGGCCCCAACGACGGCGGGCAGGGCAGGCACGCCGGCAACAAGGACCCGGGCAAGGCTGCGCCGAGCCCTGACACCGACAAGGCGAAACCGGAGCCGAAGCACAAGTGACCCAGATCCAGCAGGAGGAGGAGCAGGTCGCCATTCGCGGCCTGCTCCTCTCCGTACGTGATGAGCTCGGTCACGAGGTCGCCGCCGAATGGCGGACGGCGGCACTCGCCCTCCCGCGACACCGCTTCCTTCCCGATCTGATCTGGCTCCGGGACGACCGGGGCCGCTACCGAGCTTGTGATCGCCGGACAGATCCCGCAGCTTGGTTCACCGCGGCCTACACCGACGAGGCAGTGGTGACACAGATCAATGACGGTGCGTCTCCGGCGGAGGGCGACCGGCCGTGGCCGTCGTCCTCCGCCTCTGCGCCGTCTGTGGTCTTCCGCATGCTCGAAGCACTCGATCTCTCGGCCGGCATAAGAGTCCTGGAGATCGGCACCGGTACCGGCCTCACCTCGGCCTACCTCGCACACCGGCTCGGCGATGCCAATGTGGTCACCATCGAGGTGGATCCGGCACTCACGGAGAAGGCCCGGGCAGTGCTGGCGGCGAACTCGGCGAAGCCGACGGTGATCTGCGGGGACGGGCAGAAGGGTTGGCGGCGAGATGCACCGTACGACCGGGTGGCTGCCACCTGCTCCGTCACTCGCGTACCGGACGCATGGGTTCAGCAGACCAGGCCCGGCGGGGTGATCCTCACGCCGTGGGACAACCCCTGGATCTGCTGGGGCCTGTTGAGGCTCACGGTCAGAGGGGACGGCACGGCAGAGGGCCGGTTCAGTCCGTACAGCGCCTTCATGACGTTGCGCGACCAGCGGCAACAGCACCGGATCTACCGTGACGTGGTGCGGGACGAACACGAGCCGAAGGAGTCCTCGACCGGGCTCGCCCCCCGGCTCGTGGCCGGCGGTGAATGGGAGTCGGACTTCGCCGTCGGCCACCGGCTCGGTGACGTCTGGTACGTCTGGCACGACGATCCCGAGGTGGAGGGAGTACAGCGGCGACTGTGGCTCGCCACGACGGACTGCACGTCGTGGGCCGCCGTCGACTGGGACGGTGATGAGAACGCCGAGCGGTACGCGGTATGGCAGTACGGTTCGCGGCGCCTCTGGGAGGAGGCCGAGGCGGCATACCGATGGTGGGGTGACCACGGACGGCCAGGACCGGAGCGATTCGGCCTCACGGTGAGTGGCGAAGGCCACCAGGTCTGGCTGGACGACCCTGCGAACAGTTGGTTACTGCGCGGTTGAGCGATTGTGTGGGGGCGGGCGGCCTGGTGGCCGCCCGCCCTCCGCGCTCGCTACTCAGATGAAGTGGTCGAACTCGCCGGCCTTGACCCCGAGGATGAACGCCCGGAGCTTGGCCACGTCGGTCGTGACGACGACATCGGGGTCGTCCGACTCGCGCAGATGGCGCAGGTCGCCGGTGCCGGAGGCCAGTTCGAGGCAGTTGTTCGAGGCATCTCCTCCGCTGAATGACGACTTCTGCCACAGGACTTCTGACATCACAGGCCTTTCAGACTTGGATCAGGTAGAGAAGGTGGTGGAGGAGGCCCCATGAGTCACGGAAGGCCATCCCACGCCGAGGCTCGGCCGCGCTGACAGCAGGAAGGGCCAGATCCTTCAACTGATCGAACATCTGCCGGTAGGCCGCGATGCTCTCCGGGTCACCATAATGCTCGGCACGACGCAGGAGGCCCGGTAGGCGTCATCCGTCTCCCGGGGTCCCGACCCGGTCAAGAAGAGCCGCCCTGGCGCCCGGAGGCGCAAGGACGGCGCAGGGACGCACCGGCGACTCGGCAGTGGCGGCACGCGCTGCTCAGACCAAGTGGTCGAACTCGCCGGCCTTGACCCCGAGGATGAACGCCCGGAGCCTGGCCACGTCGGTCGTGACGACGACATCGGGGTCGTCCGACTCACGCAGGTGGCACAGGTCGCCGGCGCCGGGGGCCAGTTCGAGGCAGTTGTTGGAGCCTTCCCCTTCACTGTAAGAGGACTTCTGCCAGGAGAGATGGGACATCGGGCACCCTTCAGGACTGAAGCAGATAGACGAGATGTTGGATGAGCCCCAGAGAGCTGCGAGCAGGAAGGTTACGCAGGGACTTGCTCGTGTCAACGGCAGGAAGTGCAACGTCACTCAGCTGCTGGAGCTTCCGACGATAGGCCGCGATGTCGGCCTGGTCACCGAGGTGCTCGGCACGCCGGGGAGCGTCCAGAATCACGGTCGATAGATCGGCACAGCCAGGATCGCACAGGAGGAACGAGGCCGAGAGGGGCGCATGCCTCGGAGCCGTGAACGGCAACACCTGGACAGTGACATTGGGAAGTGCCGCCATATCAACAAGGTGGAGCAATTGAGCCATCATGACGTCGTCGCCAGCGAACCGCATGCGCAGTGCAGCCTCGTGAATGACGAACCGGAACTCACGCTGCCTGTCGTCCGACAGAATTCGTTGCCGCTCCGTCCTGAACCGAACCTGCGTCTTGGAATCCCACACAGTCGTCTGGTTCGGACTCTCATAGATCGCTATGGCGTACGCAGGGAGCTGGAAGACTCCTGGGATGTAGAGGCTGTCATAACTGGCCAGTGAGGTTGCCCGGTCCTCTACCTCGGCCAGATCCAGCGCGAGGGTCGGGACCTTCCCCTTGAACTCCGTCCACCAGCCCTTGCCGTCGCTGGCACCCAGCTCGTGCAGGATGGCCATGTAGGTCTCATCCGTGCACCCATAGGTGGACAACAGAGTCGTGAGTCGGGCCGGGTCGAGCCCGGTCCGTGCCGCCTCGATGTGGCTCAGTTGCGGACCGCCCATGCCGATCGTGGCTCCGGCATCCTTCACCGCCAGCCCAGCGGCCTCACGAAGTCTCCTCAGCTCAGCGCCGAACCGCTTCTGCCGCTCGCTGATTTGAGTCCTGAGTGCCAAGGGTCTTCCTTCCGTGTCGGAGCAGTTTCCCCCTTCGAGGGCGCGAGGCGCCACCCACAAGAGTGAGGCTACTCAACTGACGAGCCCATCTTGGCCGATTGTGTTGCACGCGTGGAACTTGTGGTCCTACTCTCAGTGTTGCACCGATCACACGACGGAGCGTCAGTAATGCCCTGTCCGGGCGCCGCAGAGCAGCCGACACAGCCTGGCTCACGGTCTCGCCTTCGTCGCGAACTCCCTCTCCCCTCCCGGAGGTTCTTCGTGCGCGCCCTCACCCCTCCCGACTGGTCCGCCGCCCGGCGCGAACTGCGTGCGGCCCTCGCCTCCTCCGGGTGGCCGCCCGACCCCATCGCCGACGCCGAACTCGCCCTCCACGAGCTCTTCGTCAACGCCTGGCGCCACGCAGGCAGCCAGGCGCCCCTCGTGGTCGTCGTCCTCGCGAACCGCACCCTCCGGGTCTCGGTCGCCGACGACAGCCCCACCCTCCCCGAGCAGCGCACCTCCGCCGACCCCTACGAACTCTCGGGCCGCGGCATCCACTTGGTCCGCTCGCTCACCCACCGCTTCGGCGCCGACGCCCGCAAGGACGGCAAGGTCGTCTGGTTCGAGCTGGACGCCGCCGCATGACCCACCACGCCCCGGTCGCACCGGACGCCCCCCGGACGCGCGACTACACCGAACCCCAGGTCGCCGCGCTGCTCGCCGAACTCCACGAGCGCGGGCGCCCGTTCGGCATCGCCTGGGGCTCGGCCGCCACGAACGGCAGCGCCGACGGCCGCGTCCTCATCGGCTTCGGCAACGCCCCCGTCGCCACCCTCCTCAACCCCCTCGGCCTCCTGCGCGCCGCCGCGAGCGCCGCCGAACGGGGTGACCCGTGGGCGTCCTGATCCCGCTCCTCACCCAGGCGATCCACACCGAGCGCACCACCGTCGCCTACCTCGCCGTGGAGGCCGTCCCCGACGCCGCGCTCCAACTCCGCGTCGCCGTCGACCTCGACGTCAACGCCGGCCCCGGCGAGCACCTCGCCCTCCCGCTCACCCGCGACCAGGCCGACGAACTGCTCCACGCACTCGCCGCCCGTCTCGGCCGCCGCGTCATCGGCGTCCGGCGGTGAGGGCCGGCGGCACCGCCGGCTTCCTCGTCGCCACCGCCTTCGTGCTCCTCCTCGCCCTCGCGCTCCTCACCGTCGTGCTCGGCGTGATCACCGCGCTCAGCGTGAACCGGCGCGCCGAGGACGATCCCGAACGCGAGCGCCTGCCCCGCTGACCCACCCGGGCCCGGCGGCTGCCGCCCCAGCCGCCGCGACCTACCGACGCACAGGAAGCCGGCCCGGCCGACGTCCCACTCCATTGCAGAGTTGTCACCTCGTCCGAGCGCGTGTGCTCAACCCCACCGGTCGTCTCGCCATCTTGTACGGCCGGAAGCCGAAAGGGGCGCCCTGGCGGCCCGACAGTCTGGTCCGGATTCTGACCAGCGAAGCCGCAAGGGGCTACCTCATAAGCGGTGGCCGGGCCGTGATCGGCGACGACGGCACGCCTGTCCGTATCGCGCCGCCCCCCTGGGGGACCGGGCCAGGTACGACGCCCTGGTGCCGAAGTTCGGCTCGAAGCGCAAGGCCCCGAGGAAGAGACCCCGGCGGATTCCCGCTGGGGTCGGCACACCCGCGTGTACGCCGAGCTGTGCGAAAAGCTCGGCGGGTTCGTCCACCACTACCCGGAGCGCCACGATGAGGCGGCTCTGGTCCGGACCGTCGCCCTGATCGAGGAGGCCGGGTACACGCCCGACCACGAACTCTGGACCGGCCCGACCCGCTCCCTGGTGTCCGTGGCCGCGAACTGCTCCCACACTCCGGTGCCCGGTGGTTGCGGGCCGATCAACCCCGGAGGGTGCGCATCGCACTGCAACGGGGGTGGCGGAGGCGGCGGAGGTGGTGACGGCGCCCGCTAGCCTGGGCGCACCGAACTCCGAAAGGGCGGGAAACGTGGACGAGAACGAAGCCCAGCAGATGGCCAACACCCTCCGGCGGTTGGGCGTTCGGGGGATCGTCTCCCCCGAAGACCTCGACAATCCGAACGGCCGCTGGCGGGTGTACGACAGTGCCGATGTCACTACCCGGCGGGACATCACCGACGAAGCACTGACCGTCATTGCGGGTAGGTCCCAACAGGGCGGTCCGGCGCGAGGGTTCGTCGTTCCGCAGTCTCGCTGAGTCACCCATCGAAACGGCCCCGTCCCGGTTCGCCGAGGCGGGGCTACTCCTTCGTCCGATCCTTCACGTAGCTGCCGCGTCGCGCCACGGTGAACGCGTACCCCTCGCGCCTGAGCGTGAACCGGCGCGCCCCGACGCGCAGGAAGTCGGCCCGCCCGACGTCCCGCTCCGCCGCAGAGTCGCCACCTCATCCGGGCAAGCGGAAGGCAGGACCCCCCGGGAGAAGAAGGCCCTGCCCGACAACCGCACCCCACGCCGACTCAGCGCACCCGGCGCACCCACAGCGCGCAGAAGACCAGCAGCGCCGCCGTGGCCAGCAGGCTCAGCCCGGTCTGCGTCCAGTGCATCACCCACTCGTCGGCCGGCGGGTGGTAGAGCGTGTAGAACCGGTCGATGGTGTCGTAGTGGGCCTGGCAGGCCTCGCTGGGGCAGACGGCCGTCCCGTCCGGGAGGGTGCCGATCCAGTCGCCGTCGGAAGGGATCCGCAGGCCGTCCCGGGTCAGGAAACCGTTCTCCACGATGTGCGATTCGAGCGGCGAGGACGTCGTCACCCGTCCGGTCTGGACCACGGACATCGGGCCGACCGCATCGGGCGCAGCCATCCGGACGCTCGCCAGCGCCTCCCGCGCCGGCGTCAGCAGGTACCGCCCGGAGTCCACCGCGAACCGTACGGCGACGGTCAGCACCGCCGTGACCACGATCGAGGCCACCACCCGCCGCACCACCAGTCCGACGGCGGCCCCGAGCGCGACGGAGAGCAGGCAGGACGCGACCAGCGACGGCCCGGAGGCACCGCGGCTCATCCAGCTGAACCAGTGGTACAGGCCGGGGAGGGAGAACCGCCCCTCGACCTGGTGGACGAACCGGGTCGAGACGACCGCGAGCAGGCTCGACCCCACCAGGGTCAGCAGCAGCGGCACGCCCAGCCGGGCCGCCAGCCAGCGCTGCCGCGACACGGACTGCGTCCAGGCCAGCGCGTACGTCCCGGTCTCGAACTCCCGTGCCAGCAAAGGCGCGGCGTAGAAGACGCCGAAGGCGATCGGCAGGATCACCAGCAGCCAGCCGGTGATCATCACGGCGACGCCCCAGTGCGCGTCGAGCGTGATCGCCTGACTGGTCTCGCACTCCGCCGGGAAGTAGACGACGGTGCAGCCCTGGAGATGCCATTCGGCTATCTGGTCGGCGATCCGGCTGTGCAGGTAGACCATCCAGCCGCAGAGCAGCACCAGGACGGAACCGGCGATCAGGAGCGGCGTGCGGTCCTGGCGCAGGCCCAGCCAGGTGGTGCCGCTCAGCAGGCGACGCCCGGACGGGCGGCTCCGCGGCAGGGGGGCGAGGTCGGCGGTGCTCATCGGGCCGCCACCTCCTCGCGACCGGCGGTGTGCGCGCCGACCTCGACCGGGGGCCGGCCCTGCGGGGCGGCGGTACGCAGATAGGCGATCAGAATCTCCTCCAGGTTCGGCCGGCTGACGTCCCAGCGCGGGTCGATCTCTCCGTGGGGCCTGAGCAGCGCGGTCGCCTGGCGGCCGGTGCGGCGCAGCTCGACGAGCTCGTGGCGCGCCAGCTCGGCCGGGGTGCCGTCGGTGCCCTCGGTGGCGCCGACCACCAGGCGGTGGTCGTCCAGCAGGTCGTCGACGTCACCGCTGAGCCGGATCCGCCCGTCGCGCAGCACGGTGACGTGGTCGCAGACGCCGTCCAGCTCGGCGAGGACGTGCGAGGAGATGAGGATGGTCGTCCCGTGCTCCGCCGCCTCGGCCATCAGGATGCCGGTGAGTTCCTGGCGGGCCACCGGGTCGACGTCGGCGAGCGGCTCGTCGAGCATCAGCAGGTCGGGGCGCTTGCCGAGGACGAGCGCGAGGGCGACCCGGGTGCGCTGGCCGGCGGTGAGCGTGCCCACCCTGGCGTTCTGCGGGAGGTCGCCCAGCCGGACGATCCGCTCAGCGATCTCCTGGTCCCAGCCCGGGTTGAGCTCCCGGCCGGCGCGCAGGGTCTCCGCGACGGTGAACCGCGGGTAGAGCGGCTTGTCCTGCCGCAGGTAGGCGGTGCGCCGCAGGGCGGCGGCTCCGCTCGGTCCGGTCCCGAACACCGCGACCGTTCCCTCGGTCGGCGCGAGGAGTCCGGCGGCGAGCGCCATCAGGGTGCTCTTGCCGGCGCCGTTCGGGCCGACGAGCGCGCAGACGCGGCCGGCCGGGAGCCGGAGTTCGCAGTCGCGCAGGGCCCAGCGCCGGCGGTACTTCAGACCGAGGCCGGTCGCCTCCAGGGCGGGGGCGTCCTCGGTCGGTCGGTGCTCTGCTGCGGGGTGGTTCACCCGGACTCCTCGGGGGCCTCGGTGCTGGTGGGGTAGGCGCGGTCGAGGGCGGTGTCGACGAGAGCGGCGATGTCCTCGCGTTCCAGGCCCGCGTCCCGCGCCCGGGCGATCCAGTCGGCGAGGTCGACGCGCAGGGCCGAGTCCTCGACGGTCGGCGGTTTGGCGAGGGACTTCCGGACGAAGGTCCCGACGCCCCTCCTGCTCTCGACCAGGCCTTCGCGTTCGAGCTCGCGGTAGGCCTTGAGCACGGTGTTCGGATTGATCGCCGTCGCCTCCACCACCTCGCGGGCGGTGGGGAGTTGGTCACCGGGTCGGAGCACTCCGAGCCGCAGTGCCCGCTTCGTCTGCTCGATGATCTGCAGATACGGCGAGAGGCCGCCGCGACGGTCGATGAGGTACTCGACGATGACATCCACCTTTCCACTAGTTAACTAGTGGAATAGTGCACCGGAGATGATCGGCCGTCAACTCCGAACCGGACCGTCGCCCCCACGAGCGGCCCTCCGACCCCCTCGCACCGGAAGTCGGCCTGCCCGACTTCCCACTCCTGCGCAGGCGAACCTCCGGGGCACCCCCGAGACAAACCCCGAGGTCGGGTCCTCCTCACCGGGGACAAAGGCCAGGGTCGGGATCGCCGCCGAGGCTGAGGATCCGGGGGCGGAGGCGGCGGAGTATGGAAGTACGCCCTCCGGAGAGCCCGGACCGGGCGCCAGGAACACGGAGACCGCCATGAGCCGCCTCGCCCGCCCCCGCCACAACCGCGTCATCGCCGGCGTCTGCGCCGGGATCGCCGAGCGCTTCGGCCTGACCCCGTGGACCGTCCGGATCATCTTCCTCGCGTCCTGCCTGCTCCCCGGCCCGCAGTTCCTGATCTACCTGGCGCTCTGGCTGCTCCTCCCCCAGGAGCCGTGAGCCCGGCGCCCCCACGCCCCCTTCGCCTCTGGCGCCCAGCACCCACGCACCCACGCACCCACGCACCTGAGTCCGAACGCCGAAACGGGCCGCCCGCACCCCGGGATCACCGGGGTGCGGGCGGCCCGTCGGCCGTGGCGGGAGCGTCAGCCGCCGAGGCCGGGCAGCGGGAGGGCCTGGGTCAGGCCACCGACCGGGGTGCTGCCGAGACCCGGGATGCTCGGCACGCCGGCGCGGGGAGCGGCGTCCGCGGCCGGGGCCATCGCCTGGCCGGCGCTCGGGGTCAGGGTGCCGAGGGTGCCGGCGACCTTGTCACCGCCGGGCAGCTTGCTCGCGGTGTCGGTGACCGCGCCGGTCACGGCGGGGTTGGTCACGGCGCCGGTGGGAAGCCCGAGGCCACCCGCGGCGACCGGGTCGGCGGACGCGCTGCCGGCGCCGACCGCCGCGATGGCGAGCCCGAGCACGGCGGTGCCGGCGGCCTTGAGAGTGGCCTGCTTCATGTTCGTCCCCTTGGATCCTCGTCGGTGGCCGACATTCACGGCGGGGTAGCGGGTTCCGCCACCTCCGCCGGTCGGCGTTGACTGCCACACCGTAGTGATCGGATCGCACGGGGACCAAAGGCCGTTAACCCACACGAGTGGGTAGTCAGATGAACGCCAACACCCAGGGGTGACCAGGGCGTTCACCCGACCGACCGCACCGCCTCAGGAGGTCGCGCTGAACAGCCACTCCGCCTTGAGCTCGGCGTAGCCCGGCTTGATCACGTCGTTGATCATCGCCAGCCGCTCGTCGAACGGCAGGAACGCCGACTTCATCGCGTTCACCGTGAACCACTCCATGTCGCCCAGCGTGTAGCCGAACGCCTCCACCAGGTGCCCGAACTCGCGGCTCATGCTGGTGCCGCTCATCAGCCGGTTGTCGGTGTTGACCGTGACCCGGAACTTCAGCCGGCTGAGCAGCCCGATCGGGTGCTCGGCGTACGACGTGGCGGCCGCCGTCTGCAGGTTGGAGGTCGGGCACATCTCCAGCGGGACGCGCTTGTCGCGCACGTACGCGGCCAGCCGGCCCAGCTCGACGCTGCCGTCCTCGTTCACCGTGATGTCGTCGACGATCCGCACGCCGTGGCCGAGCCGGTCGGCGCCGCAGCACTGCAGGGCCTCCCAGATCGACGGCAGGCCGAAGGCCTCGCCCGCGTGGATGGTGAAGTGGTTGTTCTCGCCCTTGAGGTAGTCGAAGGCGGCCTGGTGGCGGGTGGGGGGGTACCCCGCCTCGGCACCGGCGATGTCGAAGCCGACCACGCCGCGGTCGCGGTGGCGGTTGGCCAGCTCGGCGATCTCCGAGGAGCGGGCCGCGTGCCGCATCGCGGTGATCAGGGTGCCGACGCGGATCCGGTGACCGGCCGCGCGGGCGTTGGCCTCGCCGAGGCGGAAACCCTCGTTGACGGCGTCGACGACCTCGTCGAGGGTGAGGCCGGCCTCCAGGTGCTGCTCGGGGGCGTAGCGGACCTCGGCGTACACGACGCCGTCGGCGGCCAGGTCCTCGGCGCAGTCCGCGGCGACCTTGATCAGGGCCTCGCGGGTCTGCATCACCGCACAGGTGTGCGCGAAGGTCTCCAGGTAGCGGACCAGCGAGCCGGAGTCGGCGGCCTCGCGGAACCACTCGCCGAGTTCCTTCGGGTCGGTGGTGGGGAGGCCCTCGTAGCCGACCGCGGCGGCCAGCTCGACGATGGTCTCGGGCCGCAGCCCGCCGTCGAGGTGGTCGTGCAGGAGCACCTTCGGGGCGCGGGCGATCTGGTCGGGGGTGGGGATCCGGGGGCCGGTGCCCGCGGTGGTGACAGGGGTCTGGTTCTCCATTGCGGGAGTGTAGCTCCTACGCGCGTAGACAGGCCACACCCGCGCGGCCGGTTCGGCCAATGTGCACCGGGAATTCCTCCGAAGGGCCGAGCGCGGCGCGCGGCGCGCCAGCTCAGTCGTGCTGCAGCAACCGCCCCCGGCGGGCCAGCACGAAGTCGCGGAACGCCGCCACCGGCGGGGTCGGCGGCCGACCCGCCGCCCAGGCCAGGCCGATCGCCCGCCGGGTGCGCGGCGCCGTCACCTCCAGCTCGACCGCCCCCGGCCGGGGCACCAGCGCGGGCGGCAGCAGCGCCACCCCGAGCCCGGCCGCGACCAGGCCGCGCAGCGTCTCGGCGTCCTCGCCCTCGAAGGCGAGCCGCGGCACGAACCCGGCCTCGGCGCAGAAGCCGTCGGTGATCGCGCGCAGCCCGTAGCCGCGCTCCAGCCCGACGAACGGGTCCCGGGCCACCTCGGCCAGCCGGATCCGGCGCCGCCCGGCCAGCCGGTGGTCGGCCGGCACCACCAGGTGCAGCCGCTGCTCGTCCAGCGGGCGGGCCACCAGCGCCGGGTCGTCCGGCACCGGCGAGACCAGGCAGAGGTCCAGCTCGCCGGCCAGCAACCGCTCCAGCATCGCGCCGACGTAGTCCTGCACCAGCTGGAACCGCACCTGCGGGTGCGCCGCCCGGAACCCCCGCAGCAGCGCCGGCACCGCGTCCGTCCCCATCGTGTGCAGGAAGCCGAAGACCACCCGCCCGGCCGC
This sequence comes from Kitasatospora sp. NPDC005751, assembly GCF_040630835.1. Taxonomy (NCBI): domain Bacteria; kingdom Bacillati; phylum Actinomycetota; class Actinomycetes; order Kitasatosporales; family Streptomycetaceae; genus Kitasatospora; species Kitasatospora sp. NPDC005751. Next base: position 280,136 of record NZ_JBEXYC010000003.1, on the reverse strand, counting down.
CGGGTCCGCCTCCGCCCGGGCCGCCTCCGCACCGCGTTCGACCTCGGCCAGCGCCCGCTCCACCGAGGCCAGCAGCAGCCGTCCGGCCCTGGTCAGCCGGACGGTCCGGCCCTGACGGGCCAGCAGGTCCACGCCCAGCTCGGCCTCCAGCCGGGCCACCGCCCGGGACAGCGTCGGCTGCGGCACGCCCAGCAGCGCGGCCGCCTGCGTCATGTGCTCCAGCCGGGCCACCGCCGCGAACTGCGCCAGCCGGGGCGCGAGTTGGACGGCCGGCAACTCCGGCCCCAGCTCCGCCGGCCGGTGCGGGCGATCGGCCTCGTCCGTGCTCTCCGCCACTCCCGCGCCATCCTCACCGCTTCGAACTGCACTCATACCCCTGCGCATCGATTCTCCCGCATTCATGCATTGGACGCATCAGAGCGGCCGGTCCTAACGTCGACGACATGCAGCCCGCCAGTACCGGGGCGTCCGCGACCGTGCCGGATGCCCTCGCCAAGCCGTCCCCGCTCGCCACCGACGACGCCCGCCACCGCCCCGGGCAGCGCGCCTTCCGCCGCGCCAACCTGGCCCTCTTCGCCGCCGGCATCGCGACGTTCGTCCTCCTCTACTCCACCCAGGGCCTGCTGCCGGTCCTCTCGGCCGACCTCGACCTCACCCCCGGCCAGGCCAGCTGGACGGCCTCCGCCGCCACCCTCGGCCTCGCCCTCGCCCTGCTCCCGGCCAGCGCCCTCTCCGACCGGTACGGACGCACCGCGGTGATGACGGCCTCCGTGCTCGCCGCCTCCGCGCTCGCCCTGGCCCTGCCCTTCGCGCCGGACCTCACCACCCTGGTCGTGCTGCGCGTCCTCCAGGGCGCCGCCCTCGCCGGGCTCCCCGCCACCGCGATGGCGTACCTCGCCGAGGAGATCCACCCCAGCGCACTGGCCTCCGCGATGGGGCTGTACGTGGCGGGCAACAGCATCGGCGGCATGGGCGGGCGGCTGATCTCCGGCTGGACGGCCGCCGGCTTCGGCTGGCGCTGGGGCCTGGCCGCCTCCGCCGCCCTCGCGCTGCTGGCCGCGCTCGCCTTCCGGCTGCTGATCCCGCCCGCCCGCCACTTCACACCCGCCCCGGTGGACGCCCGCGCGCTGGCCCGCACCGTCGGCCGCCACCTGGGCAACCCGCTGCTGGTCCGGCTGTACGCGCTCGGGCTGCTCTTCATGGCGGTGTTCGGCGCGGTCTACAACACCGTCGGCTACCGCCTGATCTCCGCGCCGTTCCACCTGCCGGAGTCGGTGGCGGCCTCGATCTTCGTCGTCTACCTGGTCGGCACCGGCACCTCCGCCGCCGCCGGACGGCTCTCCGGCCGCCTCGGCCGACGCGGCGCGCTGTACGTGGCGATCGGCGTGACCACCGCCGGCCTGCTGCTCTCGCTCGCCGACTCGCTGCTCTGCGCGCTGCTCGGCCTGGTGCTGATCACCGCCGGCTTCTTCGCCGGCCACGCCACCGCGTCCTCCGCCGTCGGCCGCACCGCCACCGAGGGCCGCGCCCAGGCCTCCGCGCTGTACCTGATCGCCTACTACCTGGGCAACAGCCTCGGCGGCACCATCGGCGCCGACGCCTACCACTCCACCGGCTGGCCCGGCGCGGCCGCCGTCGGCCTCACCGCGATGACCCTCGCCGCCGGCGTCACCCTCTACGCCACCCGCCGCGCCCACACCACCCGCCGTGCGGCCGTCCCGGTGGGGCGCTGACGATCGGCTTCTCCCCGACGGATACCTGACACAGGGTGTCGGGTATCCGCCGTAGCTTCCTCTCGTCGCCCAGCCCGTTCGACCGCCGACCGATGGACCAGAGGAAGAAGACGCCATGGCCACCTACGTACTCGTCCCCGGCATGCTGCACGGCGCCTGGTGGTACCGGCCGCTCACCGAGGGGCTCCGCGCCGCCGGGCACGAGGTGTACCCGGTGACGCTGACCGGCGTCTCCGAGCGCGGGCACCTGAACAACGCGGCGGTCGACCTGGACACCCACGTCCAGGACGTGGTCGGACTGCTGGAGGCGGAGCGGCTCACCGACGTGGTGCTGGTCGGGCACAGCTACGGCGGGATGGTCCTCTCCGGGGTCGCCGACCGGGTGCCGGAGCGGGTCGGGGCGCTGGTGTACGCGGACGCCTTCGTCCCCCGCGACGGCGAGTCGGCCTACCGGATCGTCAACGAGGTCTGGAAGCAGCGCTACCTGGCCGGCGCCGCGGCGGGCGGCGGTGTCACCGTGGTCGGATCGAACCCCGCCCTCGACCCGCGCGCCACCGTCCACCCGGTGGCCAGCCTCCTCCAGCCGATCGCCCTCACCGGCGCGGCCGACGCCGTCACCCGCCGGGTCTACATCCACGCCGAGCGCTTCGAGGACAGCCCGCTGCTGGAGACCTTCGACCGCCTGCGCGACGACCCGGCCTGGACCGTGCACACCCTCCCGGTCGGCCACGACCTGATCCACGAGGCCCCCGAGGAGTTCCTGAAGATCGCCCTCACGGCGGCCGGCTGAGCGACGGCGCGGCTGTCGGGGCCCGTCGATACATTCCGAGCATGAGCATCGATCCTGCTGTGTACGCTCGGTTGCGCGAGATCGCCGATCAGCTGCCGCAGATTCCCGGCATAGGGAAGGTCGAGATCGCCGACGGCGAGATCGTCATGACGATGTCGCCGGTGAAACGGCACGAGCTCGCCGTGATCCGCCTGGCCCGGCAACTGAACGCCCAGTTGCCGAACACCCACCCCGGCTACATCGCCCACGGTGGCGCGGATCTGGAGGACATCGGACTGGGACGGCTGCGCAATCCCGACCTGATGGTGTTCCCCGAAGCCGCCCTGGACGACGAGGGACGAGCTCTGCTCCCCCACGAGATCCTGCTGGTGGCGGAGATCGTCTCGAAGTCGAACCCGGAGAACGACTACCACGGCAAGGTCCGCGACTACGCGGCCATGGGCATCCCGCTCTACCTGCTGGTCGACCCCCGCAAGGGCACCGGCATCGTCCACGACGGGCCCGGCTACCCGTCCCGCAGGGAGTTCGCCTTCGGCGACACCGTCACCGTCGGCCCGTGGACGCTGGACACCGGTGTCCTGCGCACGTACGCCTGAGCGGCCGCACGTGCGCAGGACGGCGGGTCACGCGATGCGGTCCAGCACGATCGGGTTCGGGGTGAACGCGGTGCCCGCCGGGGCGACCTCGATGCCGCCGGCCAGCGCCTCGATCGCGTAGTCGTAGCGCTCGGGGGTGTCGGTGTGCAGGGTCAGCAGCGGCTGGCCGGCCACCACGGTGTCGCCGGGCTTGGCGTGCATCTCGACGCCGGCGCCGGCCTGCACCGGGTCCTCCTTGCGGGCCCGGCCGGCGCCCAGGCGCCAGGCGCAGACGCCCACCGCGTACGCGTCCAGCGCGGTGAGCACGCCCGAGGCCGGGGCCGGGATGACGTGCTGCTCGCGGGCGACCGGCAGCGGGGCGTCGACGTCGCCGCCCTGGGCGGAGATCATGCGGCGCCAGTGGTCCATCGCGGAGCCGTCGCGCAGCGCGTCGGCCGGGTCCTTGCCGTGCACGCCGGCCGCGGCGAGCATCTCGCGGGCCAGCGCCAGGGTGAGCTCGACGACGTCGGCCGGGCCGCCGCCGGCCAGTACCTCGACCGACTCGCGGACCTCCAGCGCGTTGCCGGCGGTGAGGCCGAGCGGGGTCGACATGTCGGTCAGCAGCGCGACGGTGTTGACGCCGGCCGCGGTGCCCAGGCCGACCATGGTGCGGGCCAGCTCGCGGGCGTTGTCCAGGTTCTTCATGAAGGCGCCGGAGCCGACCTTCACGTCCAGGACGAGGGCGCCGGTGCCCTCGGCGATCTTCTTGGACATGATCGAGGAGGCGATCAGCGGGATGGCCTCGACGGTGCCGGTGACGTCGCGTAGCGCGTACAGCTTCTTGTCGGCGGGGGCCAGACCGTCACCGGCGGCGCAGATGACGGCGCCGGCGTCGTGCAGCACCTTCATCATCTCGTCGTTGGAGAGCAGGGCGCGCCAGCCGGGGATCGACTCCAGCTTGTCCAGGGTGCCGCCGGTGTGGCCGAGGCCGCGGCCGGAGAGCTGCGGGACGGCGGCGCCGCAGGCGGCGACCAGCGGGGCGAGCGGCAGGGTGATCTTGTCGCCGACGCCACCGGTGGAGTGCTTGTCGCTGGTGGGCTGCGCGAGGGAGGAGAAGTCCATCCGGACGCCGGAGCGGATCATAGCGTCGGTCCAGCGGCTGATCTCGCGCGGGTTCATGCCGTTCAGCAGGATCGCCATGGCGAGGGCGGACATCTGCTCGTCGGCGACGTCGCCGCGGGTGTAGGCGTCGATGACCCAGTCGATCTGAGCGTCGCTCAGCTCTCCGCGGTCGCGCTTGGTCCTGATGACGGAGATGGCGTCCATGGCTGCTCCAAGAGGGGTTCAAAATGCGAAGAGTGTCGCGAGCTGGCCGGATTGCGGCCCCACTCGCGACACTCTACGCGCGTAACAGAAACAAAGACTAGAGCCGCTCCGGCCCGAACGCGTCGGGCAGGACCTCGCTCATCGGCTTCACGCCGGACGGCAGCTCGACCAGCAGATCGGGCCCGCCGTGCTCGTACAGCAGCTGGCGGCAGCGGCCGCACGGCATCAGCAGACCGCCGCTGCCGTCCACACAGGTGAACGCGGTCAGCCGGCCGCCACCGGTGGCGTGCAGCATGGAGACCAGGCCGCACTCGGCGCAGAGCGCGAGTCCGTACGAGGCGTTCTCCACGTTGCAGCCGGTGACCACCCGACCGTCGTCCACCAGCGCGGCCGCGCCGACCGGGAACCTGCTGTACGGGGCGTAGGCGTGGGTCATCGCCTCGCGCGCCGCCGCCCGCAGTGCCTCCCAGTCGACCGCCGCCGCGGGGGCCGTCACTTGCCCTGGCCCTTGCGGTAGATCTGGCCGTCGGCCTTCGGCGGCCGCAGCCGCTGCGAGGCCAGCGAGAGCACCACCAGGGTGATCACGTACGGCGTCGCCACGATCAGCGGACGCTGCACCTCCTCGGTGGTGGCGTACCAGACCGCCAGGCCGCCGGCCACCACGAAGGTGATCAGCGCGGCCGGGATCTTGCGGCGGTACAGGTTCCAGAGGGCCAGCAGGAACATCGCGATGGCGACCACCAGGATCAGCACGTGCACCGACTCCGGGTCACGGAGCTGGAGGCTGTCGGTGAAGCCGAACAGACCGGCGCCCATGGCCAGGCCCCCCGGCATCCAGTTGCCGAAGATCATCGCCGCGAGGCCGATGAAGCCTCGGCCGTTGGTCTGGCCGTCCTTGTAGAAGTGCGCCGCGACCAGCGAGAGGTACGCGCCGCCGAGGCCCGCGAAGGCGCCGGAGGTGATGACCGCGAGGTACTTGTACTTGTAGACGTTGACGCCCAGCGACTCGGCCGCCGTCGGGTTCTCGCCGCAGGAGCGCAGGCGCAGGCCGAACACGGTGCGCCAGAGGGCGAAGTAGCTGACCACGATCAGCGCGCCGGCCAGCAGCACGACCACCGAGATGTTGGTGACCAGACCGCCGAGCACGCCCGCGACGTCGGACACCAGGAACCAGTGGTGGGTCTCGATGTCCTTCAGCCCGGAGGAGAGCCCGGGGATGGTGATGTACGGCAGCGGATCGGCCGGCGGGGACTGGTTCGCCCCGGCGCCGACGGAGATGTAGTCCTTGTAGTAGATCCGGTTGACGTACGCGCAGATGCCGGGGATCAGCAGGTTGACGCCGACACCGGAGACGATGTGGTCGACGCCGAAGGTCACCGTGATGACGGCGTGCAGCAGACCGCCGAGCGCACCGCCGAGCATGCCGGCCACCAGGCCGAACCACGGGTTGACCAGGTAGCCGCCCCAGGCGCCGCAGAAGGTGCCGGCGACCATCATGCCTTCGAGGCCGATGTTGACCACGCCGGCCCGCTCGGACCAGAGGCCGCCCAGACCGGCCATGCCGATCGGCACGGCGGCGCTGAGCGCGGCGGTGACCTGGCCGGAGGAGGTCAGCGAGTGGTTGCCGGTGGCCATGCCCACGGCGGAGAAGAGGACCAGGGCGCCCGCGATCAGCAGCAGCACCACCGGCCAGGACAACTTGCGCTTCTTGGCGGGAGCGCCCGGCGCCTTCGCGCGGGCAGCGGTGGCCGTGCTCATGCGGACACCTCCTTCTTCTCGTTGGCGGCAGCCTGGGCCGCGAGCTCGGCGCCGACCTTCTGCTGCTGGCGCTTGAGGCCGTAGCGGCGCACCAGCTCGTAGGCGACGACGACGCAGATGACGATGGTGCCCTGCATGACCGGGACGATCTCGAACGGGAAGCCGCCCTGGAGGGGCAGCTGCGAGCCGGTGGCGTCCAGGAAGGCGAACAGCAGCGCGGCGAAGGCCATGCCGATCGGGCTGTTGCGGCCGAGCAGGGCGACCGAGATGCCGAGGAAGCCGAGGCCGCCCTGGAAGCTCTGACCGAAGTTGTACGAGTTCTGCAGCAGCTCGGGCATGCCGATCAGGCCGGCCAGCGCACCGGAGACCACCATCGAGGTGACGACCATGCGCTTGACGTTCACGCCGGAGGCGGTCGCGGCGGTCTCGGAGCGGCCGGTGGCGCGCAGGTCGAAGCCGAAGCGGGTGCGGGTCAGGGTGAACTGGAAGGCCACGCCGACCAGGATCGCGATGAAGAGGAAGCCGTAGAGCGGCCCGCCGTCGGTGTTGATCGCGAAGAAGTGGCTGGACTCCGAGACCGGGCTGGTCTGGATGGAGTTGCTGGTCGAGCTCTTCTCCGGCGCGAAGATGCCGGGGACGAGCAGCAGACCGACGATCGCCACCGCGATGGCGTTCAGCATGATGGTCGAGATGACCTCGCTGACGCCGCGGAAGACCTTCAGCAGACCGGCGATGCTCGCGTACAGGCCACCGACCAGCATGGCGGTGATCAGCAGCAGCGGGATCTGGATGAACGACGGCAGGTCGAGCCGGCTGCCGACGAACGCCGCGAACAGCGCCGCCACCTTGTACTGGCCCTCGACACCGATGTTGAAGAGGTTCATCCGGAAGCCGAAGGCGGCGGCCGCGGCGGCCAGGTAGTACGTGGTGGACCGGTTGAGGATGGCCACCTGGCCGTCCGACTTGGTGGCGTACGTGATCATCACGTTCCAGGCGTCGAACGGGTTCTTGCCCGAGGTCGCCAGGAGCACCGAACAGATCGCGACGGAGAGCAGCACGGCGAGCACCGGCGCTGCGAGGGCGAGCACGATCTTCTCGCCGTCGAACCGCTGCGCCAGCTTGCTCTTGGCCGCGGGGTTGGGACTGGTCATGTGGCTACTCCCCCGCCTGCGGGTCGGCGGTGTCGGTGGGGGTGTCGGACGAGGTGGCGTCCTGGGCGGCGGCGTCCTCGGTGGAGCCGGTCCCGGCGGCCTCGGCCTCGGTGCCCTCCGCGGTGACCGCGTGGAACTCCTCGACGGCCTCGGGCTCGGACTCGATGTGGCCGCGGGCGGCACCGGTCATCGCGGTACCCAGGTCCTCGGCGGTGACCGTGGCCGGGTCGGCGTCGGCCACCAGACGGCCGCGGTAGATCACCCGGATGGTGTCGGAGAGGCCGATCAGCTCGTCCAGGTCGGCGGAGATCAGCAGCACCGCGAGACCGGCCCGCTGGGCGGTCCGGATGTGCTCCCAGATCTGCGCCTGCGCGCCGACGTCCACCCCGCGGGTGGGGTGGGCGGCGATCAGCAGCTTGGGGTCGTGGCTCATCTCGCGGCCGATGATCAGCTTCTGCTGGTTGCCGCCGGAGAGCGACGCCGCGGTGACCTCGATGCCGGGGGTGCGGACGTCGTACTCGTCGACGATCCGCTGGGTGTCCTTGCGGGCACCGGCCGGGTCGAGCAGCATGCCCTTGGAGTTCGGGCTCTCGGTGACGTGACCGAGGATCCGGTTCTCCCAGAGCGGGGCCTCCAGCAGCAGGCCGTGGCGGTGGCGGTCCTCGGGGATGTAGCCGATGCCGGCCTCGCGGCGGCTGCGGGTGAGCGAGCCGGAGAGGTCCTTGCCGTCCAGTGTGACGGCGCCGCCGTCCAGCGGCAGCATGCCCATGATGGCCTCGACCAGCTCGGCCTGGCCGTTGCCCTCGACACCGGCGATGCCGAGGATCTCGCCCTTGTGGATCCGCAGCGAGATGTCGTCGAGCACCACGCGCTCGATGCCCTCGGCGTCGGTCTTGGCGATCCGCAGGTCCCGGACGTCGAGCATCTCGGTGGTGGTGACGGTCGACTCGCGGCTCCCCGGGGAGGGCAGCTCGGCACCGACCATCAGCTCGGCCAGCTGGCGCGCGGTGACGTTCGCCGGGTCGGCGTCGCCGACCGTGGTGCCGCGCCGGATGACGCTGATCGCGTCCGCCACCGACAGCACCTCGTGCAGCTTGTGCGAGATGAAGATGACGGTGACGCCCTCGGCCTTGAGCTCGCGCAGGTTGCCGAAGAGCGCCTCGACCTCCTGCGGGACGAGCACCGCGGTGGGCTCGTCGAGGATCAGGATCTTGGCGCCGCGGTAGAGCACCTTGAGGATCTCGACCCGCTGGCGGTCGGCCACGCCGAGGTCCTCGACCAGCGCGTCCGGGCGCACGCCCAGGCCGTACTGGTCGGAGATCTCCTTGATCTTCGCCTTCGCCTTGGCCCCGATGCCGTGGAGCTTCTCGCCGCCGAGGACGACGTTCTCCCAGACGGTGAGGTTGTCGGCGAGCATGAAGTGCTGGTGCACCATGCCGATGCCGCGCGAGATGGCGTCACCCGGGGTGTTGAACTCGCACTGCTCGCCGTTGATCGCGATGGTGCCCTCGTCCGGCTTCTGCATGCCGTAGAGGATCTTCATCAGCGTCGACTTGCCGGCGCCGTTCTCACCCATGAGGGCGTGCACGGTGCCGGTGCGGACGGTGAGGTTGATGTCGTGGTTGGCCACGACGCCGGGGAAGCGCTTGGTGATGCCGCGCAGTTCGACGGCCGGTGTCGCCGTCCCCGCGCTGGGGGTACCGCCCTTGCTGAGGGCGGGGTCGGATGCGGTGATGGCGATCTCCTGGTGGTCTGGAGGCGCGTCGTTGCGCTGGAGGGCCAAGAAAAAACGGTGGGGTACGGGACGGGGCCCGGGGGTACGCACTGAGCGCACCCTTCCGGGCCCCTCCCTGATGCTGCGTCAATCATTGCGCTGCCGGGCAGGCGGCAGCGGCAGCGACGTCCGGGCGCGCCTTACGGAGCGGTCGGGACGGTGGTGGCGCCGCTCTTGATGGCGGTGGCGGCGTCGTTGAGCTTGCCCTGGATGTCGTCGATCTTGCCGCCGGTGGTGGCGAGCGAGACGCCGTCGGCCTTCAGGTCGAAGTTCTTCACGCCGGTGAAGGGGGAGCCCTTCTTGGCGGAGTCGATGTAGGCGAAGACGGCCTTGTCGACGTTCTTCACCATCGAGGTGAGGATGCTGGCCTTGTACTTCGCCAGGGCGGGCTGGGCGGCCTGGTCGGAGTCGACGCCGATCGCCAGCTTGCCGGCGTTGGCGACGGCCTCGATGGCACCGTTGCCGGAGGAGCCGGCGGCGGTGTAGATGACGTCCGCGCCCTTGTCCAGCTGACCCTGCGCGGCCTCCTTGCCCTTGTCGGGCGAGTTGAAGCCGGAGAAGTCCGGGGGGGTGGTCAGGTAGGTGGTCTCGACCGCCATGCTCGGGTCGACGGACTTCACGCCCGCCTTGTAACCGGCCTCGAACTTCTTGATCAGCTCGGACTGCACACCGCCGATGAAGCCGACGTGCTTGGTCTTCGTCTTGAGGGCGGCGGCCACACCGGCCAGGTACGAACCCTCCTGCTCCGAGAACGTCAGCGAGGTGACGTTGCTCGGCTGGGTGTCGGACGCCGAGTCGATGATCGCGAACTTGGTGTTCGGGTTGTCCTTGGCGACCTTCTCGACGGCGCCCTGGTACACGAAGCCGACCGCGATGATCGGGTTGTAGCCGGCGGTGACCAGGTTCTTGAGCCGGGTCTCCTTGTCGGCCTCGGCCTCACCGGTCTTGGCGTCGGCCTCGGTGACGGCGACGCCCAGGTCGGCCTTGGCCTTGTCGAGACCGCGGGCGGCGGAGTCGTTGAACGACTGGTCGCCACGACCACCGATGTCGTAGGCCATACCGACCTTCAGGCCGCCCTCGGACGAGCCGGAGGAAGCGGTGGTGTCGTTGCTCTTTGCGCCGCAAGCGGCGAGCGAGGCGATGCCCAGGGAACCCGAGAGCACAACCGCAGCGAGCTTAGTAGAACGGCGCAAGGGAGTATCTCCTTCTCACACGCACCCGTTTAGCGTGGTCGGACGCCACCGTAACGCGCGTAGAACACGGTTGGGTCACAGGTCGCCGGAGCATTCGGGTTGTTATCAAACCGTGGTCTGACAGTCTTCCCGGGGCCCCTTTCCCGTACGCGGAGGGTGATCGGAACTGGCGCTGCCCAGTGTACGTAACCGGACAAAAAGCCAGGAAGCAGATAACTCGGGCGTTGCTCGATCGAGGCCCGGCCCGGTGAACCGACGACGGGCCCGGTCCGTTGCGGACCGGGCCCGGGACGCCCACCGGGGAGCGGACTACGCCCCCTCGGTCTCCAGTGCCAGCGCCGCGAACAGCTCCACGCCGATCCCGATCGCCCGCTCGTCCGCGTCGAAACGGCCCTGGTGAAGGTCACGGACCGTGCTGTCGCCGGGAGTGCGGACGCCGAGCCGGGCCAGCGCGCCCGGGGCGTGCTCCAGGTACCAGGAGAAGTCCTCGCCGCCGAGGCTCTGCTCGGTGTCCTCCACCACCTGCTCGGCGGCCGCCGTGGCGCGCCCCTCGTCCCGGTGCCCGAAACGGGCCGTCATCGCGGCCTCCAGCAGGCCCACCGAGACGGCCTCGTTGACCACCGGCGGCACCCCGCGGTGGTAGTCGAGCGTCCACTTCGCCCGGTAGGTCTCGGCCAGCTTGGCGATCAGCTCGTGCAGCAGGTCCGGCGCCTCGCGCCAGCCCTCCAGCTCCAGGCAGCGGACGGTGCCCTCCAGCTCGGCGTGCTGCGGGATGACGTTGGGGGCCGAGCCCGAGGCGATCCGGCCCCAGACCAGGCTGACGCCCCAGCGCGGGTCCATCCGGCGGGACAGCGCGGCCGGCAGGTCGGCGGCCATCCGGGCGATCGCGGTCACCAGGTCGGTGGTCAGGTGCGGGCGGGCGGTGTGGCCGCCGGGGCCGTCCAGGTGCAGCACCAGGCGGTCGCAGGCCGAGGTGATCGCCCCGGTGCGCAGCGCGATCCGGCCGGCCTCCACCTTCGGGTCGCAGTGCACCGCGAAGATCCGGCCGACGCGGTCCATCCCGCCGGCGGCGATCACGTCCAGCGCGCCGCCGGGCATCAGCTCCTCGGCGGGCTGGAAGATCAGCCGGACCGGGCGGCGCAGCTCGCCGGACCGGGCCGCCTCGGCGAGCACCAGGGCGGTGCCCAGCACGACGGAGGTGTGCACGTCGTGGCCGCAGGCGTGGGCCCGGCCGGCGACGGTCGACCGGTACGGCACGTCCGTCTTGGCGTCGTCGATGGGCAGCGCGTCGATGTCGGCGCGGAAGGCCAGGAACTCGGCGCCGCGCGGGGCGCCCTCCGGGACGATGTCGACGATCATCCCGGTGCCGCCGGGCAGCACCCGGGGGGCCAGACCGGCGGCCGTCAGCCGGTCGCGCAGCAGGGCGGTGGTGCGGAACTCCTGGCGGCCCAGCTCCGGGTGGCGGTGCAGATCGCGGCGGAACGCGATCAGCTCCGACTCCAGCGCCGCGACACGGTCGCGCAGGGCGGCGACGGGGCGGGCAGCGGTGGGCATGACGGCCGGCTGGGCGGACTCAGGACGGTTCATCTCAACAAGGGTAGGCCTGTTGGGGGGATTTGGCCCGACTTCCCGAAAAGAAGTCCCCGTATGGGCGCATAGGGGCTGAGCAGGTGGGTATGACATCTCGTTTCAGTCGCCTTCCCCGGGTTGCGTGCCCTGTGCAACGACGACCCGCACCGGCGGTCACGGGGCCACTCCGACGGGGGATTGACGCCGTTCGGGACGGCTGGAGGACCCACCGGGGTGGACGTCCCCCACCGCGGCGCGAGCCCGGTCGGCGTCATTGAGATGATCGGACGAGCGACCGACGTACTTCCCCCGACCGACGCGTTCCTCCAGGGAGTGGCAATGACCGAGCACAAGGTGGCCGTGGTCACCGGAGCCAGCAGTGGAATCGGCGCGGCGACCGCCCGCCGGCTCGCGGCCGAGGGCTTCGAGGTGGTGCTGACCGCCCGCCGCACCGAGCGGATCGAGGAGCTCGCCAAGGAGCTCGGCGGCCGCGCCCACACCCTGGACGTCACCGACCGGGCGGCCGTGGACGCCTTCGCGGCCGAGGTCGGCCGGGTGGACGTCCTGGTCAACAACGCCGGCGGGGCGATCGGCGCGGAGCCGGTCGAGACCGCCGACCCGGCCGACTGGCTGGCGATGTACCAGGTGAACGTGCTCGGCGTGCTGCACATGACCCAGGCCCTGCTGCCCGCGCTGCGGGCGAGCGGCGACGGCACCGTGCTGGTGCTCTCCTCCACCGCGGCGCTGGCCGCGTACGAGGGCGGCGGCGGCTACGTGGCGGCCAAGCACGCGGCCCACACCATCGCGGCCACCCTGCGGCTGGAGCTGTGCGGGGAGCCGATCCGGGTGATCGAGATCGCCCCCGGCATGGTCAAGTCCGAGGGCTTCGCCGTCACCCGCTTCCGGGGCGACGAGGAGAAGGCCGCGGCCGTGTACGCGGGCGTCGCCGAGCCGCTGACCGCGGACGACGTCGCGGACACCGTCGCCTGGGCGGTGACCCGGCCCCCGCACGTCAACATCGACCTGCTGGTCGTCCGCCCACGCGCCCAGGCCGCCAACCACAAGGTGCACCGGGTCTGACGTCCGGGCGGCGCGGGCGGGCGGTCCGACGCCGGGGCCATGATCCACGCGGTCCCCCGGCAGTGATACATACGTGCGATGAGATCTCTTCGGGCCGCCCGCCCGCGCTTTCTGCTGACCGCTTTCGCGGCCGGCACCCTGCTTCTCGGCTCCGCCTGCAACGACAGCACCAAGCCCGCCCAGGACGGGGCCGCCGCGGCCCCGTCGGCCGCCCAGGCCACCCCGACGGCCACCTCGACGGCCACCCCGACGCCGACCGCCAAGCCCACCGGCGCCGACGACCCCGCGCTCAAGCCGTTCTACGGCCAGCAGATCGCCTGGGCCGCCTGCCCGGCCGACCCGCAGGCCGCCCGGGCCAAGATCGACATATCCGCGATGCTCTGCGGCCGGCTGCACGTCCCGCTCGACTACACCGCCCCCGCCGCCGACGCCCTCGACCTCGCGCTGATCAAGCTGCCCGCCGCCCGGCCGGACCAGCGGCTCGGCTCGCTCATGGTCAACCCGGGCGGCCCGGGCGCCTCCGGCGTCGAGATGGTCAAGTACGGCGCCACGGAGTACGACGGCACCCTGCACGACCGCTTCGACGTGGTCGGCTTCGACCCGCGCGGCACCGGCGAGAGCTCCCCGGTGGTCTGCTACGACGACAAGCAGCACGACGAGGTCAACCAGCGTGACACCCCGCTGGAGCCGGCCGCCCGCACCGCAGACCGGGTCGGGAACGCCACCGACCACGCCGCCGCCTGCCAGGCGAAGTCCGGCCGGCTGCTGCCCTTCGTCGGCACCCGCAACACCGCCCGCGACCTGGACGTGCTGCGCGCCGCCGTCGGCGACCGGAAGCTCAACTACCTCGGCATCTCCTACGGCACCTACCTCGGCGCGCTCTACGCCGAGGAGTTCCCGCAGAACACCGGCCGGCTGGTCCTGGACGGCGCCGTCGACCCCGCCCAGGACCGGCTGGACCACGGCGTCGACCAGCAGATCGGCTTCGAGAAGTCCTTCGAGCGCTTCGCCGCCGACTGCGTGAAGAACCACGCGGCCGAGTGCCCGCTCGGCAAGGACCCGGCCAGGGCCGCCCAGAAGGCCGCCGACTTCCTGGACGGCCTGTACGGCCACCCGATGACCGCCTCCGACGGCCGGAAGGTCGGCCGCGACCTCGCCTGGACGGGCGTCATCAGCGCGCTCTACGGCGACGAGAAGACGTCCTGGACGTACCTGCGCAACGCGCTCGGCTGGGCCATGGTCGGCCACAAGGTGGACCCGCTGCTCGCCTCCGCCGACGGCTACGACGGCCGCGACGAGAAGGGCCACTTCAGCCCGATGGAGGAGGCGAACCGCGCGATCAGCTGCGCCGACGCCGCCCCGCCGGCGCCCACCGCGGAGCGCGCCCAGCAGGCGGTGGCCAGGCTCCTGGCCGAGGCCCCGCTGGTCTCCAAGGGCGTCACGGTGGAGGACTACAGCGAGGCCGGCTGCGCCCGCTGGCCGTTCCGGACGACGGAGCGGCCGCACGCCGTCCGCGCCGAGGGCAGCGCGCCGATCCTGGTGGTCGGCACCACCGGCGACCCGGCCACCCCGTACGCCTCCGCCGAGGCGCTCGCCAAGGGCTTCGCCGACGCCACCCTGCTGACCCGGGTCGGCGAGGGGCACGGCGCCTTCGGCAAGGGCAACGGCTGCGTCGACGCCGCCCTGACCGCGTACCTCGTCGAGGGGACGATGCCGGCGCCGGGGACGCGCTGCTCCTGAGTGGAGCCGGCGGCCGAAAGGCCTGGACGATTAGCAGATGTGAACGGGGAGGGCGCTGACACCGAGGTGTCAACGTCACAACTTGATAGCTCGATCGGATGAATTCCGCGTGCGCTCTCCCCAACTGATGACTGCTCAACTACCGTTGAGCCGCTGCCCGGCGGGTCTCGAACACCGCCCCGCGGCCTCATACTTCACCTGCTTCACCACCCCCTTTCACCGGCACCTTCCCGCCCTCACGAGGAGGACCCGCTGGCCAGCGACATCCCGTCACCGCGGCTCGATCCCAGCTCCGAGCCGACCCTCCTCGGGTTGCACCGCTTCAACGAGGCCGACGCCGGCGCGGCCGAGGAGGCCCTCCTGGCCTGCTGCGGCAGCCACCGCTGGGCCCTGCGGCTCACCGCCCACCGGCCCTACCCCGACATAGAGTCCCTGCTGGCCGCGGCCAGCGAGGCCTCCTACGACCTGCGACCGGCCGACCTGGCCGAGGCGCTGGCGGACGAGAGCTGGATGCCGCAGCCGCTCCTGGGCATGCGCGCACCCGGCAGCCAGGCGGCGCACACCGCCCTTCGCGCCGCCCACGCCGCGTACGAGGCCCGGTTCGGGCACGTCTTCGTGGTCTGCCTGGAAGGGGTGGCCCCCGAGGAGATGCTCGACACCGTGCTCAGCTCGATCCGCACCCGGCTGGCGCACGACCCGGACGAGGAACGGCTGATCGCCTCGGACGAGCTCCGCCGGATCGCCCTGACCCGGTTGGAGCACCTGGTCGCCACCCACTCCGAGGCCGGAGCCCGCTGAGCCGGGCCCGCCCTCACCCGTGCGCCTGCGCGGCGCGGAGCTTCGCCACCTGCTGCCGGACGATCCGCTCGTCCGGCACGGGGGCGGGCTCCGCGCCGACGCCGACGGTGGTGAGCACCGCCAGCACCGGTCCGACCCGGGCCACCACGGCACGCTGGGCGAGCACCACGCTGCCCGACTCACTCGTCAGGGTGAACCCGGTCACCGCGTCGGCTCCCCCGGGCGTGGGCGTGTCGTCCCGGATCAACCGGTGCCTGGTCCGCACCGGCTTGCGGCTCTTCTCCGCCGGCGGCGGCGGCGCGCTGGAGACGAACGAGGCGCACGGGCCGAACAGCTTCTCCAGCTCCGACTGCAGCAGCGCCGCCCGCCCGGTCCGGTAGCCGAGCAGTCCTCCGTACACGCCCCCCTGGGGATCGGCCGCCCGCGCCACGCTCAGATCGGTCTCCGCGTACGGATCCCCCGGGCCCGGCGAGGCGGTGGCGCCGCCCGCCGCCACCGCCGGGGTCACCGCGTCCAGCAGCGGCTGGCAGACGGGCAGGTCGGAGACCTCCCGGCCGCCGCCCGAGCCGGTCTCGCCGTGACCGGGCGTCATCACCGTCACCGTGTACCCGGCCCCCAGGTCGCCGTCGGCCACCGCGGCCGCCCGCAACTCGGCGGCGGACAGCTCGCGGGCCGGCGCGGCCCGGTCGGCGGAGCCGCCGACCGTGGTGCAGCCCGCGGCGAGCAGCAGGGCGCAGACCGCGACGGCGGGGGACGGGCGGCGGGGCGGGCTGAGCGGCACGGGGGCCTCGGCAGAGTGTCGGCGACGGAAGCGGCGGCCACGGTAGCGCAGTCGAACGGTCACGCTGCGTGGCCGTGGGGCCTCCGGAGCCGCCCGGGTTCCCGCCGCACTAGGCCAGTCGTGCCTGATTGATCACACCTCGGGCCCCCGGAGGCGGTTCGCAATAACGCGTCGATAGGATGCTGGCGGCCGGTGGACCGTACCCGGCCGGGCTGACCGACACCGAAGCCGGCCGAGCCCCCAATCGCTTCCGGAGGGTTTTTCCGTGCCGGCTGGAACGCTGTACCGCGGCCGGGAAGGCATGTGGAGCTGGGTGGCTCATCGAGTCACCGGCGTCCTCATCTTCTTCTTCCTGTTCGCTCATGTCCTGGACACCGCACTGGTGCGAGTGTCGCCCGAGGCGTACGACTCTGTGATTCAGACGTACAAGACGCCCCTGGTGAACCTGATGGAGTACGGCCTGGTGGCCGCCATCCTGTTCCACGCCCTCAACGGCCTGCGGGTCGTCGCCGTCGACTTCTGGTCGAAGGGTCCGAAGTTCCAGAAGCAGATGCTCTGGACCGTGGTCGGGGTGTGGGTCGTCCTGATGGCGGGCGCCTTCTACCCGATCCTTCAGCACACGCTGACCACCTGGTTCGGGAAGTGATCTGAGACATGTCCACGGAAATCTCCGACGCCCTGGTGGTCCCCTCCGCCCACGCGCACACCGGCAAGGGCCTCGGCACCGGCAACCCCGCCGACGCCTTCGTGGTCGAGCCGGCCCGCCAGCGGACCAAGAAGACCCCGCGCCGCACCCGGACCAACTTCGAGATGCTGGCGTGGCTCTTCATGCGCCTGTCCGGCATCGTCCTGGTGGTCCTGATCCTCGGCCACCTGCTGATCATGCTGGTGCTCGACGGTGGCGTCTCCAAGATCGGCTTCGCCTTCGTGGCCGGCCGCTGGGCCTCGCCGTTCTGGCAGGGCTGGGACCTCCTGATGCTCTGGCTCGCCATGCTGCACGGCGCCAACGGCATGCGGACGGTCATCAACGACTACGCCGAGAAGGACTCCACCCGGCTCTGGCTGAAGGGCCTCATGGGCGCCGCAACGGTCTTCACCGTGCTGCTCGGCACCCTGGTCATCTTCACCTTCGACCCGAACATCTAATCGGCAGAGGCCAGAGGCGAGTTAGAACCCCCATGCAGATTCACCAGTACGACACCGTCATCGTCGGCGCCGGCGGCGCCGGCATGCGCGCGGCCATCGAGTCGACCCAGCGCAGCCGCACCGCGGTGCTCACCAAGCTCTACCCCACCCGGTCCCACACCGGCGCGGCCCAGGGCGGCATGTGCGCCGCCCTCGCCAACGTCGAGGAGGACAACTGGGAGTGGCACACCTTCGACACGGTCAAGGGCGGTGACTACCTGGTCGACCAGGACGCCGCCGAGATCATGTGCAAGGAGGCCATCGACGCCGTCCTCGACCTGGAGAAGATGGGCCTGCCCTTCTCCCGCACCGAGCAGGGCCGGATCGACCAGCGCCGCTTCGGCGGTCACTCCCGCAACCACGGCGAGGCCCCGGTCCGCCGGTCCTGCTACGCGGCGGACCGCACCGGCCACATGATCCTCCAGACGCTGTTCCAGAACTGCGTCAAGCACGGTGTCGAGTTCTTCAACGAGTTCTACGTCCTCGACCTGCTGATCAACGAGGGCAGGACGGCCGGCGTCGTCGCCTACGAGCTGGCCACCGGCGAGATCCACGTCTTCCAGGCCAAGTCGGTCGTGTTCGCCTCCGGCGGCACCGGCAAGTTCTTCAAGGTCTCCTCCAACGCCCACACCCTCACCGGTGACGGCCAGGCCCTGGTGTACCGCCGCGGCCTGCCGCTGGAGGACATGGAGTTCTTCCAGTTCCACCCGACGGGCATCTGGCGCATGGGCATCCTCCTCACCGAGGGCGCCCGCGGCGAGGGCGGCATCCTGCGCAACAAGGACGGCGAGCGCTTCATGGAGCGCTACGCCCCCGTCATGAAGGACCTCGCGTCCCGTGACGTCTGCTCCCGCGCGATCTACACCGAGATCCGCGAAGGCCGCGGCTGCGGTCCGGACGGCGACCACGTCTACCTGGACCTCACCCACCTGCCGCCGGAGCAGCTGGACGCCAAGCTCCCGGACATCACCGAGTTCGCGCGCACCTACCTCGGCATCGAGCCCTACACGGACCCGATCCCGATCCAGCCCACCGCGCACTACGCGATGGGCGGCATCCCGACCAACGTCGCCGGTGAGGTGCTGCGCAACAACACCGACGTCGTCCCGGGCCTGTACGCGGCCGGCGAGGTCGCCTGCGTCTCGGTGCACGGCGCCAACCGCCTGGGCACCAACTCGCTGCTGGACATCAACGTGTTCGGCAAGCGCGCGGGCATCGCCGCCGCCGACTACGCGCAGACGGTGGACTACACCGAGCTGCCCGAGAACCCGGCCGAGAAGGTGCAGGCGCTGGTCGAGGGCCTGCGCGAGTCCACCGGCACCGAGTCCGTGGCGCAGATCCGCAAGGAGCTGCAGGAGACCATGGACACCAACGCCATGGTCTACCGCACCGGCGCGACGCTGAAGCAGGCGGTCGAGGACATCGCCGCGCTGCGCGAGCGCTACAAGAACGTCTCCATCCAGGACAAGGGCTTCCGTTACAACACGGACCTCCTGGAAGCCGTCGAGCTGGGCAACCTGCTCGACCTGGCCGAGGTGCTGGCCGTCTCCGCGCTCGCCCGCGAGGAGTCGCGCGGCGGTCACTACCGCGAGGACTTCCCGACCCGTGACGACGTGAAGTTCATGCAGCACACCATGGCGTACCAGGAGGTCGCCGAGGACGGCACCACCTCCATCCGCCTCGACTACAAGCCGGTCGTCACGACCCGGTACCAGCCGATGGAGCGTAAGTACTGATGAGCACTCCTACTGCGGAGAAGCACTCGGCCGCTCTGGACGCGGCCGAGGCGGGCGGCGTCCAGCTGATCACCGTCACCTTCCGGATCCGCCGGTTCAACCCGGAGGAGCACCCGGACCCGGTGTGGGTCGACTACCAGCTGACCCTCGACCCGAAGGAGCGCGTCCTGGACGCGCTCAACAAGATCAAGTGGGAGCAGGACGGCACCCTCACCTACCGCCGCTCCTGCGCGCACGGCATCTGCGGCTCCGACGCGATGCGGATCAACGGGCGCAACCGGCTGGCGTGCAAGACCCTGATCAAGGACGTCAACCCGGAGAAGCCGATCACGATCGAGGCCATCAAGGGCCTCACGGTCCTCAAGGACCTGGTCGTGGACATGGACCCGTTCTTCCAGGCGTACAAGGACGTCATGCCGTTCCTCATCACCAAGGGGAACGACCCGACCCGCGAGCGCCTGCAGTCCGCCGAGGACCGCGAGCGGTTCGACGACACCACCAAGTGCATCCTGTGCGCCGCGTGCACGTCGTCCTGCCCGGTCTTCTGGAACGACGGCCAGTACTTCGGACCGGCCGCGATCGTCAACGCGCACCGCTTCATCTTCGACTCGCGCGACGAGGGTGCGGAGCAGCGGCTGGAGATCCTGAACGACCGTGAGGGCGTCTGGCGCTGCCGGACCACCTTCAACTGCTCGGAGGCCTGCCCCCGCGGCATCGAGGTCACCAAGGCGATCCAGGAAGTGAAGCGGGCCCTGGTCACCCGCCGCTTCTAGTTCCTGCCCGAGCACGCCGAGGCCCCGTCCGATCACCCGATCGGACGGGGCCTCGGCGTTGCGGCTACTCGGCGGCGGGCTCGCGGCGGGTGGCGCGGAGGCCGCGGAGACCGATGGCGCCGACGGCGACGCCGAGGACGAAGGAGGTCACGGCGAGCAGGAGGTGGATCCAGAAGAAGGCGGTCGGCTGGGAGTGGTCGCCGTCGGTGAAGGCCTGGCCGCCGGAGTCCTTCCAGAGGTTCTTGACGAAGGTGATCCAGATGATCATGGACCAGACGCCGAAGGCGGTCAGGAACCAGGAGGTGCGGCGGCTGAGCTTCATGGAGCGTCCTCGGCGGCTGAGGTGAAGATGGTGTGCGGTTCCAGTATGCGCGGGCGGCCGTTCGACGTACGGTGGCCCCCTCCTGCGGAGGACGGGCCCGGAGGGGCGGACGGCGGCGGCCCCGACTGGGTACGGTCTGCTGGTGCCCACACGCCGTAAGCTCGCACACCTGCTCGTCGCGTACGCCGCGGCGCTCCCCGTCCTCCTCGCCGCCCCGGTGGCCGTCGCGGCCCCGCACGAGCCGCCGCCCCCGCCGGCCGCGATCGGGGGCGAGAGACTGGGGCTCTCCGGTGCCCAGGTGGCACCCCTGCCCGGCGCCCCGGCCCTGCCGGGGGATCTCACCGGGCGGTCCTGGATAGTCGCCGACGCGACGTCAGGAGAGGTGCTGGCGGCCAGCAACCCCCATCTGCGGCTCGCGCCGGCCAGCACCCTGAAGATCCTCTTCGCGGACACCGTGCTGCCGAAGTTCGACCGCAACCTGGTGCACCGGGTCCAGGACGCGGAGATCCAGGGGATCGGCGCCGGCAGCAGCCTGGTCGGCATCAAGGAGAACCTGGACTACCGGGTCGAGGACCTCTGGCGCGGGGTCTTCCTCAGCTCGGGCAACGACGCGGTGCACGTCCTGTCGCACATGAACGGCGGGGTCCAGCAGACCGTCGCCGAGATGCAGGCCCGCGCGGACGCGCTGCAGGCCCGGGACACCCGGGTGATCTCCCCGGACGGCTACGACATGGACGGCCAGCTCTCCTCGGCCTACGACCTGACCCTGTTCGCCCGGGCCGGGCTGCGCAATCCCGACTTCCGGATGTACTGCGCCACCCGGGACGCGCAGTTCCCCGGCGCGGTGGACAAGAACACCGGGCAGCGGGGCAGCTTCGGGATCGCCAACACCGACCGGCTGCTCGGCAAGTACCCGGGCCTGATCGGCGTGAAGAACGGTTTCACCACCGAGGCCGGCTCGACCTTCGTCGGCGCCGCCGAACGGAACGGCCGCACCCTGCTGGTGACGGTGATGCACCCCTCGACGTACCAGAAGGTCTACGACGAGACGGCGGCGCTGCTGGACTGGGGGTTCGCGGCGGCCGACAAGGTCACTCCGGTCGGCAGGCTGGTGGACGAGGCGCCGGCCGGCGGGGAGCCGACCGGACAGGCGGGTGGCACCGCCGGTGCGCCCGCGCCGCCGCCGCACCCCTCCCCGAGCGCCTCCCCGACCGCCCCGGCGGCCGCCGCGGCCGGTGGTGACGGGGGCTCGGGCCCCGGCCCGGTCGGCTGGGTGGGGATCGCGCTGGCCCTCGCGGCGGGCGGCGCCGGTGCGCTGTTCCTGCTACGGCGGCGCGGCGGCCCCGCCGCCGACTGACGGCGGTGCCGTCGGGGGCCCGGTCTCACTCCTGGGGCCGGGCCTTCGGCCTGCCGTCCCCGCCGTCCCCGTCACCCCCGCCGTCCCCGTCACCCCCGCCGTCCTTGCCGTGCTTGCCGTGCTTGCCTTCCTTGCCCGTGGTGGCGGCGTCGTCCCGCTCGGCCGCCTCCGCCTCGTTCGCGGCCTTCAGCATGGCCCCGGCGCGCTCGCGGGCCCGGTCGCGGGCGGCGGCCGGGTCGGCCAGCGCCGTCCAGGCGACGCAGTACATCAGCAGCCGGGAGACGAAGTTGATCCAGAGCAGCAGCGCCACCGGCACCCCGAAGGCCCCGTAGAGGCTCTTGCCCGCGACCGAGCCCAGGTAGGAGGCGAGCAGGATCTTCAGCAGCTCGAAGCCGACCCCGCCGATCAGCGCGCCCTGCACCACGTCCCACCGGTGCTGGCCGCCGATCCGGGGGAAGGGCGCCAGCAGGTAGGCGAAGAGCACCATGTCGGAGGCGACGGCGATCAGCAGGCCGACGCCGGTCAGCAGGTAGCCGCCGGGCCCGCCCGTCCCCAGGCCGATCCAGCCGGCGATCCGGCCGGCCAGCGTCGTCCCGGCGGCGGAGGCCGCCAGCGAGAACAGCGAGACCAGGCCCAGGCCGCCCAGCACCAGGCAGTCCCAGGCCTTGCGCAGGATCGGGTTGCCCTCCTCCTCCGGGAGCTGCCAGACGTCCCGGATCGAGGTGCGCATGGTGTCGACCCAGCCGAGGCCGGAGATCAGCAGCAGCACGCCGCTGACCAGGCCGACGGCGCCCGCGTTGGCCACCAGCGCGTTGAGGTTGAGCGCGTCCGAGATCCCCGGCAGCTGGTCGGAGATGTGCTTCTGGATCTCGTCGACCCGGGAGTCGGTCAGGGTGGCGACCGCGATCGCCAGCGCCACGGTGAGCAGCGGGAAGAGCGCCAGGAAGCCGAAGAAGGTGACCGCGCCCGCCAGCCGGTTGCCGCGCGCGGCGGTGAAGTGCTCGTACACGCGGTACGGGTGGCTGCGCAGGACCCGCGCCACGAGCGGGCCGATGACCGGGAGCCGGGTGAGGAAGTCCACCTGTCCGGTTATACCGGCCGTTCGCCCGAACGGCCGTCAGGCTCGGCGGGCGGCAAGGGGTTCGACGGGCGCCGCGGCCGCCGGGGTCAGCGCTTCAGCAGACGGCGGGCCCCGGCCAGCACCCGGACCGTGCGGTAGGCGCCGTACCGGCCGTGGCTCAGCAGCTCGGTGCGCACCCCCGCCACCCCGGCGGGCGGCGTGTAGCCGGCCGGGCGCAGCCGGGCGCAGTGCTCGGCGGCCCGGCGGAAGTACTCGCGGCGGTCGCGGGGCGGGACCCGGCCGGGCTTGGAGACCACGGTGTTCAGGTGGTGCAGCATCCGGCCGTAGACCACCGGGCGCCAGCGGTCGAGGTCCGGGCGGCCGTCCAGGAAGGCGAAGACCAGGTCGTACTGGGCGAAGACGTCGAAGTGCTTGCGCGAGGCGGTGGCGAGGATGTTGCCGCCCTCCTGGCGCTGGCGGTAGTGCACGCCGACCTGGTCGAGCAGGGTGATGCTCCCGGCGGCGAGCAGCGCCGGGTAGGTCCAGGGGGTGTCCTCGTAGTACCCGGCGGGGAAGGTGAGGCCCTGCTCGGCGACGAAGCCGCGGCGGTAGGCCTTGTTCCAGACCACCTGGAGGAGGTCCAGCAGGTCGGGGCGGCGGTCGAGGTCGAAGACGTCCGGGGAGTCGGCGCCGAAGACGTGCGCCGAGGCGGCCTTGGTGATCCGGCCGTCGGCGTAGGTGCGGGCGTAGTCGTAGACCAGGACGTCCGGGTCGCCGCCGGCCGCCAGCCGGTCGTCGACGGCCTTGAGCAGGCCGGGGGTGAACGTGTCGTCGCTGTCCAGGAAGATCACGTAGTCGCCGGT
Source organism: Kitasatospora sp. NPDC005751 (assembly GCF_040630835.1). Classification (NCBI taxonomy): domain Bacteria; kingdom Bacillati; phylum Actinomycetota; class Actinomycetes; order Kitasatosporales; family Streptomycetaceae; genus Kitasatospora; species Kitasatospora sp. NPDC005751. Next base: position 256,572 of record NZ_JBEXYC010000003.1, on the reverse strand, counting down.
GGCGACCGCCAGGCCGGCGTTGCGGGCCCGGCCGAGGCCGACGTTCTCCGCCAGGTGCAGCACCCGCACGCGCGGGTCGCGGGCGGCGGCCTCGTCGAGGATCGCGCCGCAGCCGTCCGGGGAGCGGTCGTCCACCGCGATCAGTTCGAAGTCCGGACCGCCCTGGCCGAGCACCGAGTCGAGGCACTCGGGAAGGTATTCCTCGACCTTGTGGACGGGGACGATGACGCTGAAGCGGGGCATGGCCACAGAGTAGTGGCCCCCCGGACGGCCGGACCCACCGCGCCCGGGCAGCCGGGCGCCCGCGGGCGGGCCGAAGGCCCCGGAGTGCCCCCGGGACCGGACGGTAGGATCGGTGGGCACGTACGCACCGGTTCAAAGTGCGGCCAGACCCCGACCGGGCTGCCACGCTCCTTCCCAAGAAAGGCCTGCGTAGCCGATGGCTCCCCGCCTCTCCATCGTCGTTCCGATCTACAACGTCGAGCGCTACCTCGTGGAATGCCTCGACTCGATCGCCGCCCAGACCTTCACGGACTTCGAGTGCGTCATGGTCGACGACGGTTCGAAGGACGGCAGCGCGGCACTCGCCGAGGCGTACGCCGCCAAGGACTCCCGGTTCCGGCTGGTCCGCCAGGTGAACAAGGGCCTCGGCGCGGCCCGCAACACCGGCATCCGCCACATCGACCCGGACGGCGAGTTCCTCTGCTTCGTCGACTCCGACGACTCGATGCCGCCGAGCGCCTACGAGCTGATGATCAACACGCTCGACGAGACCGGCTCGGACTTCGCCACCGGCAACGTCCTGCGGTTCCGCGCGGTGGGCTACTACCAGTCCGGCGGGCACTCGCGGCCGTTCAAGGAGACCAGGCTCAAGACCCACATCACCGAGATCCCCGCGCTGGTCACCGACCGCACGGCGTGGAACAAGGTGTACCGCCGCTCCTTCTTCGACGCGGCCGGCATCCTCTACCCCGAGGGCATCCTGTACGAGGACGCCCCGGTCAGCGTGCCGCACCACTACCTCGCCACGAGCGTGGACGTGCTCTCCGAGCCGATCTACCACTGGCGCGAGCGCGAGGTCGGCGAGATGTCGATCACACAGATGCGGACCAACCCCAAGGGCCTGGTCGACCGCGTCACCTCGGTGGAGCTGGTCCGCACCTGGCTGAAGAAGCAGACCGACCCGCGCTTCGCCGAGTACCTGCGCTCCTACGACGAGAACACCCTCGTCGAGGAGATCCCGATGTTCTTCTGGTCCGTCGTGGACGGCGACAAGGAGTACCGGGACGCCTACCAGAAGAACGTCGGCCGGCTGCTCCGGTCGATCGGCCCCGAGCAGGTCCGCAAGCTGCGCGCGCCGCTGCGGCTGAAGTACCACCTGACCCTGGCGGGCCGGATCGACGAGTTCGTCGAGCAGATCAAGTACGAGGGCGAGAGCAACGGCGGCGTCGCCGCGCGCGGCCTGCTGCGCCCGTACGCCGACTACCCGTTCCTGCGCGGCGGCCGCAAGAGCGTGCCGGCCGGCATCCTCAAGCTGGACAACTCGCTGGTGATGCGCAGCCGGCTGTACGAGTCGGCCTGGGAGGGCGGCAAGCTGCAGCTGACCGGGCACGCGTACCCGGAGCAGCTGGGCGCCGAGAACCGGCACGACATGGTCCGGGTGCTGGTGCTCCGCGAGACCAAGGGCCGGCGCGTGCTGGCCGTGCCGACCAGGACGCAGTACAGCCCGGAGGCGACCGCCAGCTGCCACCACGACCTGTACAACTGCGACTGGGCCGGCTTCACCGCCGCCATCGACCCCAAGCGGCTCAAGCACCGGGGCCAGTGGAAGGACGGCAACTGGCGCGTCCTGGTGGCCGGCGCCGGCAAGGGCGGTGTCTACAAGGGCCGGATCTCGGCGGGCTGGAGCGACACCGCCCAGTACCTCCCCGCGCACTGGGTCGAGCCGGACGTGCGGATCGTGCCGTGGGTCCGCGACGGCAGCGTCTACCTGCGGGTGGAGACGGTCCGGACCAGGGTGACCGGGCTCGCCGTGCGGGACGGCCGGCTGGAGATCTCCGGCGCCGCCCGCTCCGGCCCGAACCTCACCGGGGCCCGCTTCAAGCTGACCCACGTCGAGTCGGACCGCGAGGTGGTCTACCCGCTGGAGCTCACCGCCCCGGTCGGCACCCTCCAGCCGTTCACCGTCACCGCCCCGGTCGACGAGCTGACGGCCGTCCGCGAGGCCTGGGCCGAGCTGGACCCGGTCGCCCCGGAGCGGGCCCGGGACCGCTGGGACACCGCCATACTGCTCGCCGACGGCAGCACCGTGCCGGTGGCCTGGGACGACCGCAACGCACCCGAGCAGCTGCACCTGCCGCTGAACCCGGACGCCCCGGTCGACGAGCGCCGCGCGCTGTACTCGAAGCCCTCCCCCGGTGGCTACCTCCAGCTCTCCGACCAGCTGCTGCAGCCGGTGGTGACCGAGGTCGCCTCGCGCGGCGCGGACGGCTACCTGCTCAGCGGCACCTTCCCGCTGCCCGGCACGCACCGCTGGGAGCTGGTCGTGCGGCACAACTGGCGCGAGGAGGAGCACGTCTACCCCGTGGAGATCGCGGACGGCGGGTTCCGGGCCGCGCTGCCGGCGGTGCCGACGGCCTCCTTCGCCGGCCGGGTGCCGCTCGCCCAGGGCACCTGGGACGTCTTCTTCCGCCCGCTCGGCGAGCCGGTCGAGACCCCGGCGACCCGCTACGCGCTGATCGCCCCGGAGTGCTTCGCCACCCTGCCGCTGGAGGTGGAGTCGCGCGGCAAGCGGATCGTGCTGGAGCGCCGCCACTACGACGGCCTCTCGCTGGAGTCGCACTCCGCGCTGCTGCCCGAGGAGCGCAGCGGCTTCCGGCAGCGCCAGCTGCGCACCACCGACTACCCGTCGGCCCGCCGGCTCCCGCTGCGCGACACCGTGCTCTACAACGTCGCGCTGGGCGGCCTCTACGCGGACTCGCCGCGGGCGATCCACGAGGAGCTGGTCCGCCGCGGCCTGCCGCTGGAGCACCTCTGGGGCAGCGACGACCTGCAGGCCGAACTGCCGCAGACGGCGGGCGCGATCCGGCTCTGGAGCCCCGAGTGGTTCGAGACGCTGGCCACCGCCAAGTACATCGTCACCAGCGCGCACCTGCCGGACTTCTTCGTCCGGCGCCCCGGCCAGGTGGTCGTGCAGACCTGGCACGGCACCCCGCTGAAGCAGATCGGGTACGACTTCGAGAAGGTCTGGTTCACCGACGCCAACTACCTGAAGGGCGTCGTCAAGGAGGTCCCGAACTGGAGCATGCTGGTGGCCGGCAACAGCTGGTCGGCTCCGGTGCTGCGCCGCGCGTTCGATTTCAAGGGCGAGATCCTGGAGAGCGGCGCGCCGCGCAACGACCTGCTGTTCGCCCCCGACCGGGAGAAGACCGCCGAGCAGGTCCGCGAGCGGCTCGGGCTGCCCGAGGGCAAGAAGGTCGTGCTCTACGCGCCGACCTTCCGTGAGGACCGCCGCCGCCCGAACGGCGGCTACCAGATCGACCTGCGGATCGACCTGGAGGCGGCCAAGGCGGCGCTCGGCGACGACCAGGTGCTGCTGGTCCGCCGGCACAGCGTGATGTGCGGTCAGATCCCCGGTGCCGGCAACGGCTACATCTGGGACGTCGGCAGCTACCCCGACATGGCCGAGCTGCTGCTGATCGCGGACGTCCTGGTCACCGACTACTCGGCGACGGTGTTCGACTTCGCCACCACCGGCAAGCCGGTCCTGTTCTTCACGCACGACCTGGAGCACTACCGCGACAACCTGCGCGGCTTCAGCCTCGACTACGAGGCGGAGATGCCCGGCCCGCTGCTGGCCACCTCCGAGGAGCTGGTCGCGGCGCTGGGCCGGGTTGACGAGCTGACGGGTGAGTACGCCGAGAAGTACACGGCGTTCCGCGAGGCGTACTGCGACCTGGACGACGGCCAGGCCGCGGCCCGCGTGGTGGACGGCATGCTCCGCCAGCAGTAACCGGTACCGCCCCGGAGGCGCCCGACGCGAATCCCGCGTCGGGCGCCTCCGTGTTTTCCCGGGCCGCCCCGGACAGCTTTCCGGACTTTTCTGGACGCTTTCCGGGAGGCCGCCGGAGATTCATATGAACAATTCAATCGAACCCATGTTTCGCCTACGGATTTCTCAGCTATTCCTCCGGATTTCTCAGTTGACCCCGGGTGTCATTTCGGTATTCGATATTGAATCGGCTTCGTCCGCTCCCCCGGTACGAATGCCGCCCCGGACCGCCGCCATGGGCCGGGATCCCGTTGCCGAAGGGCCACCCCATGCCTGTCCTCACGCGGTTCGTCCTCCCGCAGGCCTCCCCCCACTCGCACGACGACCTGCCCGCCGCCGACGAGGGCGTCGCCTTCGGCCTGCTGCGCGCCCGCTGGCACGCCCGCGGCCTCGAACTCACCGGCTTCGCCCGCCCCGACGACCTGGACACCGCCCGCCCCGGCTCGGCCTGGACCTGGCTGACCCTGCTCCGGGACGACGCCGAACCGCCCCTCCACCTCCGGTCCCGGCCGCGCCGGCTGCCCGAGATCACCGACGACAGCGCCCAGCCCGACCACAACCACGACTGGTCCGGCTTCACCGCCCTGGTCGAACCGCGCCGGCTGCGGCGGGCCGAGGAGTGGCTGCTCGGCGACTGGCGGATCGGGGTCACCCTGTTCACCCGCCCCCGGCCCACCCGGCTGCGCCGCCAGTACGGCGCCCTCGCCCCGCACTGGTGCGGCTCCGGCGAGTACCCGCCGGCCCGCTGGGTCGACCACGACGTCCGCCTCCAGCCGCACTTCGCCGACGGCCGACTGCGGCTGCGGCTCGAACGCCCCGGCGTCCGGCTCACCCACGCCGCCCCCGCCCCGGACGGCCTCGACCTGCGCGGCACCGCCGGGCACTGCCCGCCCGGCACCGCGCTGCGGCTGCGCCACCGGGAGAGCGACGCCGTCCTGCTGCGGCCGGTCGCCCGGACCGGCAACACCTTCGCCCTCCACCTGCCGTACCGGCCGTTCACCGCCGACGGGCGCGGCGCCGGCCACCTGGAGCACTGGGACGCCGAACTGCTGCGCCCGGACGGCTCCACCGAGCAGCTGACCCTGGACGAGCGCGGCGGCCCGGTGGCCGGTCAGCACGCGCTGCCCGGCACCCTCGACCGGGCGCTCTACCTGAAGCACCTCGCCGACGGCCGGCTGCAGTTCTGCGTCCAGCCCGCGGCCGGCTACGTCGAGCGGATCGCGGTGCGGGCCGGCGGCTTCGAGCTCACCGGGCACTGCCCCGGCCGCGAGCCGCTCGACCTCGTCCTGCGGCACACCGGGACGGCCGGCGAGGTCCGCCACCGGGTCGACCGCGGGGCGGACGGCCGTTTCACCGTCCGGCTGCCCGCCACCCGCACCGGCTCCGACGGCACCGCGCTGCCGCTGCGCAAGGGCGTCTGGGAGGCCTCGCTGCAGCCGTCCGGCCGGCCGGGAGCACCCCGGCCGCTGATCGCCGCCCCCGCGGCGCTCCCCGCGCTGCCCGCCGCCACCGGGGCCGGCGGCAAGCGGATCCTGCTCCAACGCCGCTGGCACGACACCCTGCTGGTGGACTCCACCCCCGTCCTCTCGCCCGCCGAGCGCAGCGCCTGGAGCCAGGCCCGCCAGCGTGCCGACGGGTACCCGGCCGCCCGCCGGGAGCCGCTGCGCGACGCCGTGCTGTACGACGTCTTCGGCGGCCGCGGGTACGCCGACTCACCGCGCGCGGTGCACGCCGAACTCGCCCGGTGCGGCGAGCCGTTGGAGCACCTCTGGGCGGTCGACGACGCCCAGGCCGAACTGCCCGCCGGTGTCCGCGCGGTACGGGTCTGGAGCCCCGAGTGGTACCGCGCGCTGGCCACCAGCCGGTACCTGGTCGGCAACACGCACTTCCCCGACTTCCTGGACCGCCGGGACGGCCAGGTGGTCGTCCAGACCTGGCACGGCTCGCTGCTCAAGCGGATCGCGCACGACGTCGAGAACCCCTGGCTCGCCGACCACGGCTACCTGGCGGCGCTCGACCGGGAGACCCCGCAGTGGAGCCTGCTGCTCTCGCCCAGCCCGTTCGCCACCCCGCTGCTGCGCCGGGCGTTCCGCTTCGGGGGCGAGGTCCTGGAGTCCGGCTACCCGCGCAACGACGTGCTGGCCCGGCCGGACGCCGGGCGGGCGGCGGCCGTCCGGCGCCGGCTCGGCATCCCCGACGGCAGGCGCGTGGTGCTCTACGCCCCGACCTGGCGGGAGGACCAGCGGCGCGGCGACGGCGAGGGGTTCCGCCTCGACCTGCGGATCGACCTGGACCGGGCCCGGCGCGCCCTCGGCCACGACCACGTCCTGCTGATCCGCCCGCACGCGCACGTCCGCGAGCCGCTGCCCGGCGCCGGGGACGGCTTCGTCCTCGACTGCGGGGACTACCCCGACGTCCAGGAACTGCTGCTGATCGCGGACGTGCTGGTCACCGACTACTCGTCGATCACGTTCGACTTCGCGATCACCGGCCGCCCGGTGCTCTTCTTCACCTACGACCTGGAGCACTACCGCGACACGCTGCGCGGCTTCTCCTTCGACTTCGAGGCGCAGGCTCCCGGCCCGCTCATTCCCGACTCGGCCGGGCTGCTCGACGCACTGCGGGGGCTCGCCGACGACGGCTCCGGCCCGCCGCCCGGGTACCGGGAGCGCTACCGCGCGTTCCGCGCCACGCACTGCGGGCTGGAGGACGGCGGGGCCGCGCGCCGGGTGGTCGACCGGATGCTCGACCTCGGCCGGGCGGGCGGGCACGGGGCACCGCGGCCCGACGGCCGCGCGGCCGCCGGCGGCGGCGCGGGTCAGCCGAAGTCGTAGGAGCGCCAGGGGCGCCAGACCTCGTCGACGTCGAACCGGGACAGGCCGAAGCCCGGCACCGCGAAGGCCGCCCGGAAGCCACGGGTCTGCCCGTACGCCTGGTCCAGCACGTCCTCCGCCAGCCCGTGCGCCACCGTGACGTGCGGGTGGTACGGGAAGGCCAGCTCCCGGGCCAGCGGGCCGGAGCGGATGTCCGCCTCCAGCAGCCGGCACTCCTGGGCGCCCCCCTCGACCCGGACGAAGACCACCGGCGAGACCGGCCGGAAGGTCCCGCTGCCGCGCAGCAGCATCCGGAACGGCCGGTGCGCCCGGGCCACCGCCGCCAGGTGCTCCTCGATCTTCGGCAGCTCGGCGGCCGCCACCTCGGTCGGCGGCAGCAGGGTGACGTGCGTGGGTATCGACCGGGCCAGCGGATCGCCGAACCCGGCCCGCGCGTCCTGGATCGCCGAGCCGTACGGATCCGGGACGCTCACGGACACGCCGATGGTGACGAGCTCGGGGAGATCGTCACCATCGGGCAGGCTCGTCAGGGCTGTCACCGCTTGGCGGCCGGGAGGAAGCCGATCCGGTCGTACACCGTCTCCAGCGTCTGCGACGCCACCGTGCGGGCCTTCTCCGCACCGATCGCCAGCACCCGGTCCAGCTCGGCCGGGTCGTCCAGGAAGGTGCGGGTGCGCTCCTGGAAGGGCGTCACCCACTCGGTGAACAGCTCGGCCAGCTCGGTCTTCAGGGCGCCGTACATCTTGCCCTCGAAGTGCGCCACCAACTGGTCGACCGACTGGCCGCTGAGCGCGGAGTGGATGCGCAGCAGGTTGGAGACGCCGGCCTTCTCCTCCTCGTCGTAGGAGACGACGGTGCCGGTGTCGGTGACGGCGCTCTTGAACTTCTTGGCGCTGACCTTCGGCTCGTCCAGCAGGCTGACCAGGCCCTTGGCCGAGGAGGCCGATTTGCTCATCTTGATGCCCGGGTCCTGGAGGTCCTGGATCTTCGCCGTCTCCTTGAGGATGTACGGCTTCGGGACGGTGAAGGTCGGGCTGTAGCGGGTGTTGAAGCGCTCCGCGAGGTCCCGGGTGAGCTCCACGTGCTGGCGCTGGTCCTCGCCGACCGGCACCGCGTCCGCCTGGTAGAGCAGGATGTCGGCGATCTGCAGGATCGGGTAGGTGAAGAGGCCGACCGAGGTGCTCGCGGCGCCCTGCTTGGCGGACTTGTCCTTGAACTGGGTCATCCGGGAGGCCTCGCCGAAGCCGGTGAGGCAGTTCATCACCCAGCCGAGCTGCGCGTGCTCGGGCACGTGGGACTGGACGAACAGGGTGCAGCGCTCCGGGTCCAGGCCGGCGCCGAGCAGCTGGGCGGCGGAGACCCGGGTGTTCTGGCGCAGCGTCGCCGGGTCCTGCTCCACGGTGATCGCGTGCAGGTCGACCACCATGTAGAAGGCGTCGTTGGCCTCCTGGAGATCGACCCACTGGCGGACGGCACCGAGGTAGTTGCCCAGGTGGAACGAGCCGGAGGTGGGCTGGATGCCGGAGAGTACCCGGGGACGGTCCTTGACCGGACCAGTGACCGCTGCGTTGACCATGCGGGCCATTGTTCCAGTTCCACCGACCGGTCAGGAAACCTCTGCCCCCGGAGGTTCCGACAGTGTGACCGCACTCACCCCGACCCGGGCGATCCGCCGGCCCTCCAGCTTGGCCACCGTCAGCCGGACCTCCTCGGCGCCGATCGGGATCCGGACCTGGTCACCGTCGACGGGCAGCCGGCCGAGCGCGGCCACCAGGCAGCCGGCCACCGTCTCGTACGGGCCCTCGGGCAGGGTGACGCCGGTCTCCTCGGTGAAGTCGCCGAGGTTCAGCAGGCCGTCCAGCTCCATGGCGCCGCCGGCCAGCCGGCGGGTGGTGCTCGGCTCCTGGGAGTCGTACTCGTCACGGATCTCGCCGATCACCTCCTCGACCAGGTCCTCCAGGGTGACGATGCCGGCGGTGCCGCCGTACTCGTCCACCACGATGGCCAGGTGGTGGCCCTCCCGGCGCATCTCGCCCATCGCCGCCAGCACCCGCTTGGTGCCGGGCAGCAGCTTGATCGGGCGGGCCAGGTCGCGCACCTTCACCGCCTGCTCGCCGCGGGCACCGTACAGGTCGCGGACGTGGACGAAGCCGGTGACCGCGTCGTAGCTGCCCTCGACCACCGGATAGCGCGAGTGCGGCGAGGAGTCGGCCTGCTCGCGGACCTCGGCGAGCGGGCGCTCTGCGTCCAGGAAGGTCACCTCGGTGCGCGGGACCATCACCTCGCGCAGCTGGCGCTCCCCCGCGGCGAACACGTCGGCGATCAACGCCCGTTCGTCGCTTCCGAGTTCGGTGTTGGTGGCGACCAGGCCGCGGAGCTCCTCGGAGCTCATCGAGCCGCGCCCGGCCGCCGGGTCGCCGCCGAGCAGGCGGACCATCAGGTTGGTGGAGTGGCCGAGCAGCCAGATCACCGGGCGCAGCGCCACCGACATCACGTCCACCACCGGGGCGGCGAGGACGGCGATGGAGTCGGCGCGCTGGAGGCCGATCCGCTTGGGGGTGAGCTCGCCGAGCACCAGCGAGGCGTAGCTGATCAGCAGGGTGAGGCCGACCAGGGCGAGCGCGTCGGCGACGCCCGCGGACAGCCCGGCCCGGACGAACAGCGGCGCCACCTTGCCGGCCAGGGTGTCCGCGCCGAAGGCGGCGGACAGGAAGCCCATGCAGGTCACCCCGACCTGCACGGCGGCCAGGAAGCGGTTCGGGTCGGCGGCCAGGTGTGCGGCGCGGGCCGCGCGCCGGGTCCCGCGCCCCTCCAGTGACCTGATCTGGCCCTCGCGCAGCGAGATCAGCGAGATCTCGGCGACGTTGAACAGGCCACCCAGCATGATGAAGACGAGGACGAGGGCCGCGTCCTCCAGGGTTTCGTTCACAGCGGGTCAGTGTAGGGCGACGGCCCGCCGCCTCCGGTCAAGGAGGCGGCGGGCCGTCGAAGGTCCTGCCGGGAACGGGCTCAGATGAGGCCGAGCTCCGTGACGGCGTCGCGCTCCTCGACCAGCTCCTGGACCGAGGCGTCGATGCGGCCGCGGGAGAAGTCGGAGATCTCCAGGCCCTGGACGATCTGGAACTCGCCGTCCTTGGTGGTGACCGGGAAGGAGGAGATCAGACCGGCCGGAACGCCGTAGGAGCCGTCGGAGACGACACCCATGGAGGTCCAGTCGCCCTCGGCGGTGCCGTTGACCCAGGTGTACACGTGGTCGATGGCGGCGTTGGCGGCCGAGGCGGCCGAGGAGGCGCCACGGGCCTCGATGATGGCCGCGCCGCGCTTGGCGACGGTCGGGATGAAGTCGCCCTCCAGCCACGCCTGGTCGGCGCCGACGGCCTCGAAGGCCGGCTTGCCGGCGATCTCGGCCTGGAAGATGTCCGGGTACTGGGTCGCCGAGTGGTTGCCCCAGATGGTGACCTTCTTGATCTCCGACACGGCGGCACCGGTCTTGGCGGCCAGCTGGCCGAGCGCGCGGTTGTGGTCCAGGCGCGTCATCGCGGTGAAGCGCGCGGCCGGCACGTCCGGGGCGTTGCGCTGGGCGATCAGGGCGTTGGTGTTGGCCGGGTTGCCGACGACCAGGACCTTGATGTCGTCCGCGGCGTGGTCGTTGATGGCCTTGCCCTGCGGGCCGAAGATGCCGCCGTTGGCCTGCAGCAGGTCGCCGCGCTCCATGCCGGCGGTGCGCGGACGGGCGCCGACCAGCAGCGCGACGTTGGCGCCGTCGAAGGCCTCGTTGGCGTTGTCGGTGATCTTGATGTCGCGCAGCAGCGGGAAGGCGCAGTCGACAAGCTCCATCGCGGTGCCCTCGGCGGCCTTCAGGCCCTGCGGGATCTCCAGGAGGCGCAGGTTCACCGGCACGTCGGCGCCGAGCAGGTGGCCCGAGGCGATGCGGAAGAGCAGCGCGTAGCCGATCTGGCCGGCCGCTCCGGTGATGGTGACGTTGACGGGGGTGCGGGTCATTTCTACCTTCTCCAGCAAATCGCCAGGTGCCCCAGGCACACCGGCGCACTGGAGCCGAGGATGATCTCTCGACATCGAGAGACCGGCGTCAGGTTATCGCAAAGCGAAGCGTATGCCGCGGGTGCCGTCGTGGCTGATTGGTCACAGACGATGACGGCCCCCGTCCCGACGGTGCGGGCGGGGGCCGATCGGGCCGGGCGGGCGGGCCGGGCGGGTCAGTGCTTCGGCCGCCCGACCAGCTCGCCGACGTTGTCCAGCAGCGGGATCTCCAGCCACGGGTTGGGCTGGGCCACCAGGGTCAGCAGCACGATCGAGACGCCCAGGAAGGTCAGCACGATCACGTCGGTGAACCGGCTGCGCACCGCCAGCATGCCGACCTCGGGCAGCACCAGCCGCAGCAGCGCGCCGAGCAGCACGCCGCCGCCGAGGATCAGCAGCCCGTACTTGAAGCCGTCCTTGAAGTCGGCGAACCAGGTGACGGCGAGCCCGGCGCCGACCACCAGCAGGACGAGGGTTATCGGCCACTGGCGCACCGGCAGGGCGTGGTCACGCCCCAGCGCCGCCGCCGAGCCCTCGGGGGGCAGCGTTCCGGTGGTCTTCACCGGCCTGCGCCGGGAGCTCGCCGGCCGTGGCCCGCTCATCGGCCCACCCCGCCCCGCTCGGCCGCCGCGTCGCGAAACGCGCGGCTCGCCGGCCTTCGCTCGGTCCGCCCGTTCATAGCTCGCCGTCCTTCCGGAGTCGGATCGCGGTCGTTCAGAGGCCGGCGCGGCGCTCGGCCGCCACGACGATGTTGTTCAGCAGCATGGCGCGGGTCATCGGGCCGACGCCGCCCGGGTTCGGGGAGATCCAGCCGGCCACCTCGGCCACGCCCGGGTGGACGTCACCGACGATCTTGCCCTCGCTGCGGCTGACGCCGACGTCCAGCACGGCCGCGCCGGGCTTGACGTCCTCCGGCTTGACCAGGTGCGGCACCCCGGCGGCGGCGACCACGATGTCGGCCTTGCGCAGGTGGTAGGCGAGGTCCCGGGTGCCGGTGTGGCAGAGGGTCACGGTGGCGTTCTCGCTGCGGCGGGTGAGCAGCAGGCCGATCGAGCGGCCGACGGTGACACCGCGGCCGATCACGACCACCTCGGCCCCGTCGATCGCCACGTCGTGGCGGCGCAGCAGCTCGACGATGCCGAGCGGGGTGCAGGGCAGCGGGCCCTCGATGCCCAGCGCGAGCCGGCCGAGCGAGGTGGGGTGCAGGCCGTCGGCGTCCTTGTCCGGGTCCATCAGCTCCAGGACGGGGTTCTGGTCCAGGCCCTTGGGCAGCGGGAGCTGGACGATGTAGCCGGTGCAGGCCGGGTCGGCGTTCAGCTCGCGGACGACGTTCTCGACGTCCTCCTGGGTGGCGGTGGCGGGCAGTTCGCGCTGGATGGAGGCGATGCCGACCTCGGCGCAGTCCTTGTGCTTGCCGTTGACGTACCAGCGGCTGCCGGGGTCGTCGCCGACCAGGACGGTGCCGAGACCGGGCGTGACGCCCTTGGCACGAAGGGCCACCACACGGGCGGCGAGTTCGGACTTGATCGCGGCGGCGGTGGCCTTGCCATCGAGAATCTGGGCAGTCATGACCCCATTCTCCCGGATGCCGGAGGCGGACGGCACCAGCCCCCGGCGACAGCGGTGCCGGGGAGCCCCGGCGGCTCGAAAACCGTTCGGACCACGTTGCGGTTGCGCCACAGTCCGGTCCGCCACGCGGGCGCGGCTGGACAGCGCCGGGCCGCCCGGTCGACGATAAGCGGGCATTCCCTGCCGCCTCCGGCCCGGTGACGGGCCGACGGACACCGGCGGGGCGTACCCGGGGGAAGAACAGAGTGAGCCGACCACACCACACCGTGCCGCCCGACCGCCACGGCCGCGTGCTGCCAGGACCGCAGCCGTCGATGCTCCCGTTCGCGCCGGACCGGCGCCACCCACGTTCCTGAGCCAGCCCGTGCCGGCGGGCGCCGGACCGTGTCCGCCCCCGTTGTCACCGCGCTCCGCTATCGTCCCGTCCGCTCGGCAGTTCGCCCCGCCGGTGCGTTCCGGACCCAGCGCTGTCCCGTCCCACGTCCCCACATCCCTGCCCGGAGGCATCGATGAGTTACCCGCCCGACCCGAACAACCCGTACGGCCAGCAGCCCCCTCAGCAGGGCTACGGCTACCCCCAGCAGGCCCCGCCGGCCGCCGGGTACGGCTACCCGCAGCAGCCGCCGCAGGCCCCGCAGTACGGTGTGCCGCAGCAGCCGGCGTACGGGTACGCGCCGATGCCGGGCACCCTCCAGGCCAACAACGGCTACATCAACATCGCCCAGCTGGGCACGGTGAAGATCGCCACCATGGGCCAGCGCTTCCTGGCCCGCCTGATCGACGGCCTCGCGATCGGCGCGGTCGTCGCCCTGGTGATGGCGCTCGGCCTGGCCAGCGCGCTCGGCATCGCCAAGGACACCCAGGACTGCAGCGGCAAGTACACCTACGGCGGCTCCAACTCGGCGTACTACGACTGCCTGAACGCCAACAACGACGCCGCCGCGGGCTTCTTCGTCACCATGCTGATCATGGTCGGCGTGCTCTCGGTGTTCAACCTGCTGTACGAGTGGCTGATGGTCTCCTTCGCGGGCGCCACCCTCGGCAAGATGGCCCTGGGCCTGCGCGTCGTCAAGGAGAGCAACGGCCAGGTCCCCGGCCTGGGCGGCGGCTTCATCCGCTTCATCATCCCGATCGTCGGCGCGTTCCTCTGCTACATCGGCGCCGCGCTGGTCTACCTGTCCCCGTTCTTCGACAACTCCGGGAAGCTGCAGGGCTGGCACGACCGTGCCGCCGGCACCCTGGTGATCAAGAAGTAACACCCACCGGCGACAGCGGAGCGGCCCGGTCCCCTTCCCAGGGGGCCGGGCCGCTCCGTCGTACCGTCACACCGCCGGTGCCGGACCGGGATCCTCCCGACCCGGAACCGGCGTCGGCGTCAGTGGAAGAAGTGGCGGGTACCGGTGAAGTACATCGTCACGCCGGCCGCGGCGGCGGCCGCGACGACCTCCTCGTCCCGGATCGAACCGCCCGGCTGCACCACGGCCTTGACGCCGCCGTCGAGCAGGATCTGCAGGCCGTCCGCGAACGGGAAGAAGGCGTCGGAGGCCGCGTAGGAGCCCCGGGCCCGCTCGCCCGCCCGCTCCACGGCGAGCTTCGCCGAGTCGACCCGGTTGACCTGGCCCATCCCGACGCCCACCGAGGCACCGCCCTTGGCCAGCAGGATCGCGTTGGACTTGACGGCCCGGCAGGCCCGCCAGGCGAACGCCAGCTCGGCCAGCTCGGCCGCGGGGAGCGCCTCGCCGGTGGCCAGCGTCCAGCTCGCCGGGTCGTCGCCCGCGGCGTGGATCCGGTCGGCGTCCTGGAGCAGCACGCCACCGGAGATCGGGCGCACCTCCTGGCGGTTGGCCGGCGCCTCGGGGGCGACCAGCACCCGCAGGTTCTTCTTGCGCGCCAGCACCTCGACGGCGCCGTCCTCGTACCCGGGGGCGACGACGACCTCGGTGAAGATCGGGGCGATCTGCTCGGCCAGCTCGACGGTCACCGGGCGGTTGACCGCGATCACGCCGCCGTACGCGGAGACCGGGTCGCACTCGTGCGCCTTGCGGTGCGCCTCGGCGACGTCCGCGCCGGTGGCGATGCCGCACGGGTTGGCGTGCTTGATGATCGCGACGGCCGGCTCGGCGTGGTCGTACGCGGCGCGACGGGCGGCATCGGTGTCGACGTAGTTGTTGTACGACATCTCCTTGCCGTGCAGCTGCTCGGCGCCGGCCAGGCCGCCGGTGCCGTCGCTGTAGAGCGCGGCGCCCTGGTGCGGGTTCTCGCCGTAGCGCAGCACGTTCTGGCGCTCGTAGGTGGCGCCCAGGAACTCCGGGAAGCCCTCGACGTCGCCGGCCGCGTAGCCGGCCTCGAACCAGGAGGCCACCGCGACGTCGTAGGCGGCGGTGTGCGCGAACGCGGCACCGGCCAGGCGCTTGCGGGTGGCCAGGTCGAAGCCGCCCTCCTGGACGGCCTTCAGCACGTCGCCGTAGCGGGCCGGGTCCACCACGACGGCGACCGACGGGTGGTTCTTGGCCGCGGCGCGGACCATGCTCGGGCCGCCGATGTCGATCTGCTCGACGCACTCGTCCGGGCTCGCGCCGGAGGCGACGGTGGCCTTGAACGGGTAGAGGTTCACCACGACCAGCTCGAAGGGCTCGACGCCCAGCTCGGCGAGCTGCGCGCGGTGCGACTCCAGCCGCAGGTCGGCGAGCACACCGGCGTGCACGCGGGGGTGCAGCGTCTTCACGCGCCCGTCGAGGCACTCGGGGAAGCCGGTCAGCTCGGAGACCTCGGTCACCGGGACGCCCGCGGCGGCGATCCGGCCGGCGGTGGATCCGGTGGAGACGATGGCGACCCCGGCGGCGTGCAGGCCCTGGGCCAGCTCCTCCAGACCGGTCTTGTCGTACACGCTGATCAGCGCGCGACGGATCGGGCGGACGCCGCTCTCCTCGTCGAGGGGGGCGGTGACGGGGGACGTGGTGCTGGGGGCGGCGCTCATGCCGGGATCCATACCTTTCGGTCCTCGATGCGGTGACCCTCGCGGGCCAGCCGGCCCACGATGTCGACGAGCAGCTTTCGCTCGACAGTCTTGATGCGCTCGTGCAGCGCGTCGCCGCCATCGGCGTGGTCGGCGTCGGTGACCTCGACGACGCCCTGCGCGATGATCGGCCCGGTGTCCACCCCGGCGTCGACCAGGTGGACGGTGCAGCCGGTGACCTTCACCCCGTACGCGAGCGCGTCGGTGACGCCGTGGGCGCCGGGGAAGGCGGGCAGCAGTGCGGGGTGGGTGTTGATGATCCGCCCGGCGAAGGCCGCGATGAACGCGGGGCCGAGGATCTTCATGAAGCCCGCCGTGACCACGAGGTCCGGCCGGTGCTCCGCGACGGAGGCGGTCAGCGCGCCGTCCCACGCGGCGCGGTCGGCGAAGTCCTTCAGTCGGTGCACGAAGACCGGCAGCCCGGCCCGCTCGGCGCGCTCCAGGCCCGCGATGCCGTCACGGTCGGCACCGACGGCGACGATCTTTGCGCCGAAGGCCGGATCGGCCACGGCGTCGATCAGCGCCTGTAGGTTGGTGCCGGAGCCGGAGACCAGCACCACCAGCCGGGCCGGGCCGGGAGTGCGGGGCGGGAAGAGTTGAGCGGGGGCGGCGGCCACTGCGCGATTCTCCGTAGGTCGGGCGCCGCCCGCTGGTACATCCACCGGCGGTGGGGCCACTACGAACGGCAGGTCGAGCGAGGGGGAACACCGGAGGAACCCGCCGCGATGCGGGCCCGGGGAACCTATCTGAGCTGCTGACCGTCACCACGATAACGGCTGGTCGGACGGCCCTTGAAACGCCCTGGCGGCGCTACGCGCGTAGTTGAGACGGGGATCTCCATCGGGGCGCCGTTCACCCGCCGTCGGCCCGGCGTCCGCCCGCCGGCCGTGCGCGGACGGCGGGCCGACGGCAGCGTCGGGGTGGTGCGGAGCTGCCGGCGGTGGCCGGCCGGGCGGGGCGGGGCGCCGGCGGAGTGGGGCGGCGGGCCCGGGGGCGGGACGTCGGGTGCGGCCGGGCGGGCGGGCCCTCGCGGGTTCGCCGGTGCGGTGGAACGCGCCCCGAAGGCAGGCCGCCGAAGGCCCCACGGGCGACTGCGGGATCATAGGGTGGCGCGGGCGTCCGCCCCACCGACCGAGAAGGAATGGCTGAACCATGAGCAGCGGTGACAACACCGGCGAGCGCAACCCCTTCGCGCCGCCGCCGGCGGATGCCCCGGACCAGCCGTGGCAGCCCCGCAACCCCGGGCCCACCGGAGGTTCCAGCGGTTCCAGCGGTGCCGACGGCACCGACGGCGGCGAGAACCAGGACGAGCGGCCCGAGGTCCCGCCGCCGCACCCGTGGAGCCCCGGCTACCAGGGCGGCGGCTGGCACCCCCGCCCGCCCGCCCCGCAGCCGCCCAAGCTCGACCCGAGCGACCCGGCGCAGCGCAAGGCCCGCAACGCCGCGCTGGCCGGTATGGGCGCGCTGGTCTGCGCGTTCGCCTCGCTGCACTACGTGGCGCTGTTCGTCGGCGCGCTGGCCATCGTCTGGGGAGTCGCCGCGATGCGGGCCCCCAAGCCGGCCACCGCGACCGCGGCCGGCGGGGCGGCACCCGCCGCCGGCGAGTCCGCCGCCCCCAACCCGCTGACCCCGGCCGCCCTCGCCGGGGTGCTCACCGGCGCGATGACGGTGGTCTTCGTCTCCTCGGTGATCGGCCTCAGCCTCTACTACAACGACTACGTGACCTGCGTCCGGGACTCGCTCACCTCCACCGGCGCGGACAACTGCGAGCGCCTCGCGCCGAAGTGGTACGTGGACATCACCTCGAAGAGCGAGTAGCGGGTAGCGGACGGACGGCGGCGCCGTCAGTCCAGCTCCTCCAGGCCGGTCGCGTCCTCCGCGGCCGCCTCCGCGCCGTCGGCCGACCGACCCAGCCGCAGCACCACGGCGTACGCGCGGGCGCGCAGCCACAGCACGCCCCGGCGCGCGCGGCCGGCGATCGCGCCGCTCCCGGGGGCGACGACGGCCCCGGGCACGCCGATGGTTCCGGGAACGCCGACGGTTGCGGGAACGCCGACGGTTGCGGGAACGCCGACAGTCCCGCCCCGGGGCAGGCCGACCGCGTCGGTATCGAGTCCGGTGTCCGCACCGGCCGCCGCCGTGGTGGCCGACGTCCGGGCCGCGACCCGGGCCCGGGTCAGCAGGGCCCCCGGGACGGCCACCGCGGCGATCCAGCCCGCCGCCGCCAGCCCCGTCCGCCACGGCACCGGGCCCAGCTCCGCCATCCGGCCGCCGGCCAGCGCCCCGCCGGAGAGCCAGCCGAGCACCGCGGCGGCCGCACCGGTCAGCAGGGCCACCGCCAGCACGGCGACGGCCGTCCCCGCCGGCCGCCACGCACCGGGCCGGGCCGGCGCCGGCTCCTCCCGCTGCCGGATGGTCCGGTCCGCGCCACCCGGGTACCGGGCCCCGGCCGCCGCACGGCCGATCAGGACGGCCGGGACCACCCCGGCCAGGGCCGGCAGCAGGCAGACCAGCTGCCGCCAACCGCCCGCGCCGGGCTCCGCCAGCAGGGCGAACAGCGGGAAGTCCGGCACCGGCCCCCGCACCGTGCCGGACGGCGCCACCACCGTCCCCGCACCCGCCGCGAAGCCCGGGCCCAGCGCGTAGGCCGTCCCCCAGAGCACCGCGTTCGGCAGCAGTGCCACGCTGAGCAGCAGCAGTCCGGCGACCGCGGCCGGGCCCTGCGCGAGCGCCACCGTGCCGTGGCCGCCCCCGGTCACCGCGTCCAGCAGCGCCGCCACCGCGACCACCGCCGCACCCGCCGCCACCAGCCCCGCACCGGCGGCCAGCGCCGCCGACCGGATCGCCGCCGCACCCCCGTCCAGGCGGGCCCAGGCGGGCAGCCCGTCCAGCGCCCGCCGCCGGAGCACCCGCCAGGGCGCCGTCCAGGAGGCCGGCCAGGACGCCGGTCCGGACCTCGGTGAGGGCGCCCCCGTCGCCCGGGCGCCGACGGCCGTCGCGACGGCCGCCACCAGCGCCACCACCAGGACGTCCGGCAGCACCCGCGCCCGGAACAGGCCCGCGCCCGAACACTGCGCGACCACCACCACGGCGACCGCGCAGTAGCCGGACCACACCGCCAACGGGCCGCTCCAGCGCGGCCGCAGCCGGCGCCGGGCCGCCGCCCGGGCACCCGCGCGGTGGAGCTGGCCCACCGCCAGCAGGCCGAGCAGCAGCGGAGTCACGGTCAGCGGGGCGTCCAGGGCGCCGCGGAGCACCGGCGCGCCGTGCCCGAGCAGCCAGAGCGCCCCGGCCAGCCGGACGGCGCCGGCCGCGCCGTCGTCCGCGTACGGGGTCACCACCCAGAGCCCGAGGACCGGGACGGCGACCACCGCCAGACCGAGCAGCGCCGTCCGCACCCCGGTGAGCACGTCGGCCAGGACGGGTCTGGCGCCCAGCTCGCCCGGCACTTCCAGGATCGGACGGCCCATCAGCTGCGTCATGCGCCTCATGGTGCCAAGGCGACTCGCCATGCTCCGTGAAGAGGCAAACCACCGTCGTGTCCCAGATTATTGGCTTATGCGCATTTTCAGACCCTGCCCTCATGCCGTCGCCCCCGCTCCGGCCCGGAGCGTCTGATGACCACGCCGCCGACCGCCGAGCGCCCGGCCGACGCCGCCGCCGCCAACCACCCCGCCCGGACCGCCGGGTCCGCCGACCCCCCGGCACCCCAGGGACGCCCCCGGAAGGAACGCCCCGGAAAGGGCCGGACCGAACGGGGCCGGGGGGCGCAGGCCGCCGCAGGTGCTGCGGGTGTCGCCGGTGCCGCCGGGCCCGGCCGGGCCACCGAGGCGAACGGGCCGGCCGTAGGGCAGAGCGAGGCGCTCCGGCTGCTGCGGCAGTTGAC
Organism: Kitasatospora sp. NPDC005751; assembly: GCF_040630835.1. Lineage (NCBI taxonomy): Bacteria > Bacillati > Actinomycetota > Actinomycetes > Kitasatosporales > Streptomycetaceae > Kitasatospora > Kitasatospora sp. NPDC005751. Next base: position 237,175 of record NZ_JBEXYC010000003.1, on the reverse strand, counting down.
GCCGCGTGAAGCCCAGGCCCTCGCCCACCTCGCGGCGGGCCGGGACCTCGCCCAGTCGGCGGCGGCGCTCGGCGTCACCCCGGCCACCGCACGCAGCTACCAGCACCGGGCCATGCGCAAGCTCGGCACGCGGACCCACGCCGAGATCGTCGCCTTCGCCGCACTGCTGAGCCCCGCTCAGGGCGCCTCCGGCGGTCCGGCGGGCCCGCCGGACACGCCGGGGCCCGGCACCCCGGTGGAGCAACCGGCCGGGCGGGAACGGCGCGGGCACACCGAGGCCCGGCCGACCGGCCCGGGCGACGCCGCCTCCCACGGAGCCCCGCGCCCCGGGGAGGAGGCCCCCACGCCGCGACCCGCCGCAGACTCGAACCCCACGCGCCCCGGGACACCCCGGCCGAACGGCGGCAAGGCCGGCGCCGCGCACACCCCCGCCGCCTCCGGGACGCCCCGCACCGACGACGGCACACCCGACGCCCCGGCCACCGGCGCGGTGAACACCCCCGCCGCCGCCGGGACGCCCCGCACCGACGGCCGCACCGCCCCCCGGACCGGACCGGCGTCAGGCGCACCGTCCCGGCCGAACGGCGGCAGGCCGGCCGGCACCGCCGCGAAGCCGCCCGCCCGGACGAACCCCGCCGAGGGCCCCGCACCCGCCGGGTCGCCTCGCACCGACGGCGGGAGCGCCCCCGAGCCGAACGACCACAGGCCCGCCGCCGCCGCGCTGGCCGCCGCGAACGCGGCAGGTGCGACCGCGGAGCCCCTGGACGCCGTACCCGTACCGTCCTTCGAGGAGCTGTACGAGGCCGCCCACACCCGCCTGGTCCAACAGGTCTTCCTGCTCACCTCCTGCAAGCACCGCGCCGTGCACTGCGTGCGGCTGGCCTTCGGCGAGGCGCGCCGCCACTGGGACGAGGTGGCGGCCGGGGCCGATCCGGAGGGCTGGGTGCGGGCGCGGGCCTGTGAGGCGGCGCTCTCGCCGTGGCACCGGGGCGGTCCGCGGCGGACGCACGTCTGGCGGCTGCCGCACCGGCGGATCAAGGTCCGCCCGGCCGACGAGTCGCAGGCCGTACTGCCGGACCACGACCGGCTCACCGACCGGGACCGCGCACTGCTCAAGGCGCTCAGGCGGCTCTCCCGCCCGCAGCGCCGGGCGCTGGTGCTGCACGACGGCCTGGGCCTGCCCGCCGCCGCCGTGGCCGTCGAGGTGGAGTCGACCGTGGCGGCCGCCGAGGGCCGGGTGTGGGCCGCCCGGGCGGCGTTGGCGGAGTGGGTACCGGACCTGGTCGGGCCCGATCCGGCCGCCGAGGGTTTCGCCGACGGGCTCGCCGGACTGCTGCACCGGGCCGCCGTCCGCGGCTGCCCGGAGCCGCAACGGCCTCCGGTGCCGGTGCTGCGCGCCCGGCACCGGCTGGCGAACGCCACCCGGACCGGGGCGGCGGTGCTGATCACGGTGGCGGTCGGCGGCGCGGCGGCGGCGACACTGGCCGGCAGCGGCCCGGGGTCGCTGTTCCACCGGGCCCCCGAGCCGCCGAAGCAGGCGGTCTGCGGCGCGGTCAACGGCTCCGCCGTGCCGCTCGTCCCGGACGGTCCGCCGACGGGCATCCGCAGCCTCTGGTGCAGTCCGACGCCCGGGGTCGAGCCGGTCGTGGCGGACCCGCCGCCGCCCCGGGCGCCGCTGTGGGAGCTGCCGGCCGCCGCGCGCGCCGCGGCGGCCCTGCCCCCGCCCGGCTCGGCGGGCGGGCCGGCGGCCTGCACCCGCTGGTCGCTCCTCCCCTGCCCGGCGGACCGCTGAGCGGCCCGCCGACGGAGTCCCCGGCGTCCGACCCGGGCCAGGTCGGACCCCGGGACGCCGGGGCGCCGGGACGCCGGGGCGACGGGGCGACTGGACGACGGGGCGACGGGGCGACTGGACGACGGGGCGACTGGACGACGGGGCACACCTCACCGGCGACGGCCGGAGCCGCGGCCGGATCGGCGCGCGGTAGGGCCGCCGCTCTCCCGGCCGCAGGCCCCGCCACAACGGCGAGCGCCCCGCCCGGAGATCCGGACGGGGCGCTCGATGCGCGGGGCGAGCGTCAGCCGTTGATCAGCTCGCGCGCCAGGCGGGCGGTCTCGGACGGCGTCTTGCCGACCTTGACGCCGGCGGCCTCCAGGGCCTCCTTCTTCGCCTGCGCGGTGCCCGAGGAGCCGGAGACGATGGCGCCGGCGTGGCCCATGGTCTTGCCCTCGGGGGCGGTGAAGCCCGCGACGTAGCCGACGACCGGCTTGGTGACGTGCTCGGCGATGTAGGCCGCGGCACGCTCCTCGGCGTCGCCACCGATCTCACCGATCATGACGATGAGCTCGGTCTCCGGGTCCTCCTGGAAGGCCTTGAGAGCGTCGATGTGGGTGGTCCCGATGACCGGGTCACCGCCGATGCCCACGGCCGAGGAGAAGCCGATGTCCCGCAGCTCGTACATGAGCTGGTAGGTCAGGGTGCCGGACTTCGACACCAGGCCGATCTTGCCGGCCTGGGTGATGTCCGCCGGGATGATGCCGGCGTTGGACTGTCCGGGGCTGATCAGGCCCGGGCAGTTCGGGCCGATGATCCGGGTCTTGTTGCCCTTCGAGCCCGCGTACGCCCAGAAGGCGGCCGAGTCGTGGACCGGGACACCCTCGGTGATGACGACCGCGAGGCCGATCTCGGCGTCGATGGCCTCGACGACGGCGTCCTTGGTGAACTTCGGCGGCACGAAGATGACGGTGACGTCGGCACCGGTCTTCTCGATGGCCTCGGCGACGGAGCCGAAGACGGGCACGTCGGTGCCGTCGACGTCGACCGTGGTGCCGGCCTTGCGCGGGTTCACGCCACCGACGATCTGGGTGCCCGAGGCGAGCATGCGGCGGGTGTGCTTCATGCCCTCGGAGCCGGTCATGCCCTGGACGATGACCTTGCTGTCCTTGGTAAGGAAGATAGCCATGGTGTTAAGTCCCCTTCCTTACTTGTTGGCCAGCTCGGCGGCACGGTCGGCGGCGCCGTCCATGGTGTCGACGCGCTGCACCAGCGGGTGGTTGGCGTCGTCGAGGATCTTGCGACCAAGCTCGGCGTTGTTGCCGTCCAGGCGGACGACCAGCGGCTTGGAGACGTTCTCGCCCTTGGACTCCAGCAGGGCCAGGGCCTGCACGATGCCGTTCGCGACGGCGTCGCACGCGGTGATGCCACCGAAGACGTTGACGAAGACCGACTTGACGTCGGGGTCGCCCAGGATGATCTCCAGGCCGTTCGCCATGACCTCGGCGGACGCGCCGCCGCCGATGTCGAGGAAGTTGGCGGGCTTGACGCCGCCGTGGCTCTCGCCCGCGTAGGCGACCACGTCGAGGGTGCTCATGACGAGACCCGCGCCGTTGCCGATGATGCCGACCTGGCCGTCGAGCTTGACGTAGTTCAGGCCCTTGGCCTTCGCCGCCGCCTCCAGCGGGTTGGCGGCGGCCTTGTCCTCGAGCGCCTCGTGCTCGGGCTGGCGGAACTCGGCGTTCTCGTCCAGGGAAACCTTGCCGTCGAGCGCGATGATCTTGCCGTCGCCGGACTTGATCAGCGGGTTGACCTCGACGAGGAGGGCGTCCTCCTTGATGAAGACGACCCAGAGCTTCTGCAGGACATCGGCGACCTGGTCCGCGATCTCCGCCGGGAACTTCGCGGCGGCGACGATCTCGGCGGCCTTCTCCGGGGTGCAGCCCTCGTTGGCGTCGACCGGGATCTTGGCGAGCGCCTCGGGGTTCTCCTCCGCGACGACCTCGATCTCCACACCGCCCTCCACGCTGGCCATGGCCAGGAAGGTGCGGTTGGTGCGGTCCAGCAGGAAGGAGACGTAGTACTCCTCCTTGATGTCCGCCGTCTGGGCCAGCATCACCTTGTGAACGGTGTGGCCCTTGATGTCCATCCCGAGGATCGCCTCGGCCTTGGCGACGGCGTCCGCCGGGTCGGCGGCGAGCTTCACGCCACCGGCCTTGCCTCGGCCGCCCACCTTCACCTGAGCCTTGACGACGGCGCGGCCGCCGAAGCGCTCCGCGATGGCGGCAGCGTCTGCGGCGGTCTCGATGACATCACCGTCAAGCACGGGAACCCCGTGCTTGGCGAAGAGGTCCCTCGCCTGGTACTCGAACAGGTCCACGTGTTTGTCCTTGTTCGTGGTCGCGGATTGTGTCTCTACGAGCGTGCCACGGCAGGATCTTCGCTGCGGGTCGTCGGGGCGGTGCGGGTACGCAGAGGTACGGCCTTGCGGCCCACACAGCCACGGGCGCACACGTCAATCAACACGCGCGTCACGTCCGTCTGGCAGGTTATCCCCGGACGGCAGGCGTGTTTCGCCCGGGACCGGCCCGGCTTGGGTGAGAACCGTCACAGCCAGGCCCCGACCGGCTGCCGCGCGCCCTGCTCAGCAGGTGCGCAGATCAGCGGTGGGGCCGGGCCCGGGTTCGCTCGTCCGGGTGAACCCGCGCACCCGGTCGCTACCCGCCCTGCGGCGGGACGGGGATCGGCCGCTTCTCGATCGCCGCCGCCATGACGTCCGGGAACGCGTCCGGCGTGCAGGCGAACGCGGGGGCGCCGAGCGTGGCCAGGGCGGCCGCGTGCGCGTGGTCGTACGCGGGCGCCCCTTCGTCGGAGAGCGCGAGCAGCGCGACGAACTGGACGCCGGCCGCCTTCATCGCCGCCACCCGCTTGAGCATCTCGTTCCGGATGCCGCCCTCGTAGAGGTCGCTGATCAGCACCACGACGGTCTCGGACGGGCGGGTGATCCTCGACTGGCAGAAGGCCAGCGCGCGGTTGATGTCGGTGCCGCCGCCGAGCCGGGTCGCGAACAGGACGTCCACCGGGTCGCCGAGCTGCTCGGTGAGGTCGACCACCGAGGTGTCGAAGACCACCAGCCGGGTGTCCAGCGTCCTCATCGAGGCCAGCACCGCGCCGAACACCGCCGAGTGCACCACCGAGGGGGCCATCGAGCCGGACTGGTCGATGCAGAGGATCACGTCCTTCTTCACCGCGCGCTGCGCCCGGGCGTAGCCGACCAGCCGCTCGGGGACGACGGTGCCGTGCTCGGGCAGGTAGTTCTTCAGGTTGGCCCGGATGGTGCGGTCCCAGTCGATGTCGCGGTGGCGCGGGCGGTTCACCCGGGCGCTGCGGTCCAGCGCGCCGCCCAGGGTGGCCCGGGTGCGGTCGGCGAGCCGGCGCTCCAGCTCGGCGACCACCTTGCCGACCACCGCACGGGCGCTCTCCCGGGTGGTCTCGGGCAGCGCGTGCTTCAACGAGAGCAGGGTGGCGACCAGGTGGACGTCGGGCTCGACGGCCTCCAGCATCTCCGGCTCCAGCAGCAGGCGGTCCAGGCCGAGGCGGGTGATGGCGTCCTGCTGCATCAGCTGGACGACGCTGGTCGGGAAGTACTCGCGGATGTCCCCGAGCCACCGGGCCACCTGCGGCGCCGAACCGCCCAGCCCCGCGGTGCGCCGGCCGGACCGCCCGGCCCGGCCCTCCTGCGGCGTGCCCCGGTACAGCGCGGCGAGCGCGCCGTCCATCGCGGCGTCCCGGCCGCGCAGCGCGCTGCCGGTGCCGTCCGCCTCGCCGCCGAGCACCAGCCGCCAGCGGCGCAGCCGCTCCTCGGCGGCGAGGGTGACGGGAGCGGCGGGGGTGGTGGCCTCTGCCATCGGGTGCTCCTTCCGGTCCATCGGGTCAGGTGCGTCGTCGGGTGCGGGTGCATCGCGTCGGGCGCGTCGGGTGCGGGGTCAGGTGTCGCGGCCCTCGGCCTGTCGGGGGATCCGCGGCGGCCCCGCGGGGTGGACCGGGCAGCCGGGCAGGCCGAGCAGCAGGGCGACCACGGGCAGCGCCGCGTCGGCGCGGGCCGGATCCAGCTCGGGGCCCGTGCCCGCCGCCGCCACCGGCTCGGTGCCCAGCGGACCGGCCGCGACCCTGCTGCCGACGGTGGTGCGGACGCCCGCCTCCAGCGCGGAGAAGGTGCGGCGCAGGAGCGGCAGCACATCGGTGAAGACCTCGGCCGGCACCGCCGTCAGCCACCCGTCGAGCAGGCCGAGCAGCCGGGGATCGTGCAGCAGCAGGGCGCCGCCGCCGCTGAGGAAGCCCTCCACCCAGCCGGCCGCGTCCGCCGGGGCGTTGGCCGCCGAGAGGACGAGGCCCATCCGGCGGCCGGCCTCCTCGGAGTCGAGCCGTCCGTCGTCCAGCAGCAGCCGGACGGCGCGCCCGCGCAGCAGGCCGGGCACGCCCGTGGCCGGACCGCCGACCGGTTCGCGGCGGGCGAGCGCCCGCAGCGTCCCGGCCCACCGGTCGGCGAGCCCGCCGCCCGGCTCCAGCAGGCCGATCGCGCCGTGCACCTCGTCGAGCCGGCCGCGCACCGCCTCCGCGCCGGCCGCGTCCAGCCCGGTGCAGGCGGGCGGCAGCCCGACGCAGATCCGGTCGGCGAGGCCCGTCGCGACCTCGCCGAGCGCACGGTGGTCGGTGCCGCGGACGTCGCCGTAGCGCAGCGCGCGGACCAGCGCCGGCAGCGCCCCGGCCAGCTGGGCGACGTCGGTGTCGAGCGCGGCGCAGTCGGCGAGGATCCGCATCACGGCGGGCAGCGCGTCGGCCAGCCCGGCCAGCAGGCAGGTCTCGACCAGGGCGGTCAGCTCGGCGAGCTCCACCGCGGCCCGCGCCGCGCCGACCGCCCGGCCGGTCGCCGCCTCCTCGACGGTGGTGCCCCACTGGGCGGCCTCGGCGATCCGGACGGCGAACTCGGGCTGCCAGCAGAGCCGCCAGCTCTCCCGGAAGGTGCCCGTCGAGGTGACGGCGGAGCGGCTCGGCACGCCCCAGTCGATGCCGAGCAGCCGCAGCCGGTGCAGCAGCCGGGAGCGGGCCGCGTCGTTCTCCTTGCGCAGGTCCAGGTCCAACTCCCGCGGCTCGACCGCCGGCTTCAGCCGCAGCGAGCGCTGCAGCCGGGTCAGGTCCCGCTGCAACGGCACCGCCGGAGCGCCGTCCGGCACCCCGCCGAGGACGTCCCCGGTGACCAGGCGGTCGTGCACCAGCGCCAGTGCGACGTCCGAGCCGTCGCACATCACCGAGCGGACGGCGTCCAGGGTCTCGGTCAGGCCGGCGAGCGGGCGGCCGCGCATCACCGCCAGCGTCCGGGCCAGCCGGACGGCCTCGATCACGTGCGCCGAGGAGACCGGGTGGTCCTCGGCCCGCAGCAGGTCGGCGGCCCTGGTCAACCAGAGCGGCACCGGATCACCCGTGGTGGTGAACAGGTGGTGGTACCAGCCCGGCGAGACGATCCCGGCGCCGTAACCGCTCTGCTGGGAGAGCCGGCGGTGCGTCCACGGCACCCAGGTGATGTCGGTGCGCACCTTCTTCGGCAGGCCGGCCAGCACCGCCCGGTCGTGCGCGACGGTCGGCAGCACGGCCAGCGCCGGGACGTGGAACGCCCCGCAGACCACGGCGATCCGCCGGTGCCCGGCCCGCTTGGCGGCCCGGATCTGCTGGCGCATGTACGCCTCCCGCAGGTCGTCGCGCCGGACGGGCCCGCCGGGCGCGACGTCCTCGCGCAGCGCCGCCATCGCCTCGGCGACCGCGGCGAACGGGGCCAGCGCGTCGGTACCGGGCGAGCGGTGCTCGATCACGTCCTCCCACCAGCGCTCCGGGTCGTCGCTGCCGGCGGCCTCGGCGAGCATCCCGATCGGGTCCGCCGCCCGCTCCGGCTCCGCTGCCCGGTCCGGCTCCTCCGGCTGCTCCCGCTCCTCGGCGAGGCCGTAGGCCGCCGGGAGGTCGATGAAGCGGACCGGTACACCGGCGTCGAGTCCGTACCGGATCGCCACCCACTCCGGGGAGAACTCGGCATAGGGCCAGAACGCGGCCCTGGCCGGGTCGTCCACGACGTGGGCAAGCAGGGCGACCGGTGGCACCATGTCCTTTTCGGCCGCCAGCCCGACGATCGGATCGGCCTCCGGCGGGCCCTCGATCAGCACCGCGTCCGGCCGCAACTGCTCCAGTGCGGCGGCCACCGCGCGGGCCGAGCCGGGACCGTGGTGCCGTACGCCCAGCAGCGTCACCTCCGCGCTCATCGCGCCCTCCCTCCTCGTGCCTCGAACTGACTCGGACTGAATCGAACTGCTCAGCACTGCTCAGCACTGCTCTGAACTGCCTTGGACCGCCTTGAACTGCCGCGAACTGCCTTGAACCGCCATGAACTGCCATGGCGTCAGCGGGCGTTCTCCCGGGCGGCGCGGTAGAAGTCCTTCCAGCCGTCCCGCTCGCGCAGCACGCCCTCGACGTACTCGCGCCAGACCACCTGGTCCGCCACCGGATCCCGGACGACGGCGCCGAGGATGCCGGCCGTGACGTCGCCGGCCCGCAGCACGCCGTCCCCGAAGTGGGTGGCCAGCGCCAGACCGTTGGTCACCACCGAGATGGCCTCGGCCGTCGACAGCGTGCCGCTCGGCGTCTTCACCTTCGTCCGGCCGTCCACCGTGAGGCCGGCCCGCAGCTCCCGGAAGACCGTCACCACCCGCCTGATCTCCTCGGCTCCACCGGGCAGTGGCGCGAGTTCCAGCGAGCGCCCGAGCTGGTCGACCCGCCGGGTGACGATGTCCACCTCCTCCTCCAGCGAGCCGGGGAGCGGCAGCACCACGGTGTTGAACCGTCGGCGCAGGGCGCTCGACAGCTCGTTGACGCCGCGGTCCCGGTCGTTCGCCGTGGCGATCAGGTTGAACCCGCGCACGGCCTGCGTCTCGCCGCCCAACTCCGGTATCGGCAGCGTCTTCTCCGACAGGATGGTGATCAGACTGTCCTGGACGTCCGCCGGGATCCGGGTCAGCTCCTCGACCCGGGCGATCTTCCCGTCCGCCATCGCCCGCATCAGCGGCGAGGGCACCAGCGCCGCCCGGCTCGGACCGTTGGTCAGCAGCTGGGCGTAGTTCCAGCCGTACCGGACGGCCTCCTCCGGCGTACCGGCCGTCCCCTGGACCAGCAGGGTCGAATCGCCGCTGATCGCCGCCGCGAGGTGCTCCGACACCCAGGTCTTCGCGGTGCCGGGCACGCCGAGCAGCAGCAGCGCCCGGTCCGTGGCCAGCGTCGTCACGGCGACCTCGACGATCCGCCGCGGGCCGATGTACTTGGGGGTGACCACGGTGCCGTCCGGCAGCTCGCCACCGAGCAGATAGGTGGCGACGGCCCACGGCGAGAGCTTCCAGCGCTCGGGACGCGGGCGGTCGTCCTGCGCGGCCAGCGCGGCCAGTTCCGCCGCGAAGGCGTCCTCCGCGTGCTGCCGCAGAACGTCGGTCATCAGGGGGCTCCTTCGGGTCGGCCGCCGGACACACCGGTGGCGGGCGGCGAGGTGATCGGGGGGAGCCAGGTCGGCGTCCCGGCCTGTGGGAACCACCCTGCACCGGACCACTGACAATCCTGACCGGACCTCAGTTCGACCACCCGGCCTGTCAGTCCCTCCGCCTACCGTCGTCGGCATGGAGGAACGCTGGAGCACCGAACACGTCCTGTCCCTGGCACCCGACGCGAGCTCGCAGAAGGCCGCGGGCAAGCTCTCCTCGCCCGCGCCCTGGTCGGCCACGGGCACCGACGGCGCCGCGCTCTGGGGCGAGTGCAGGGGCAGCGGCCGGACGCCCTACCGCACCGCCGTCGAGCTGGCCACGCCCGCCTACTCGTGCACCTGCCCGAGCCGGAAGTTCCCCTGCAAGCACGCGCTCGGGCTGCTGCTGCTCTGGAGCGGCACCCCCGAGGCCGTCCCGGCCGGCGAGCCTTCCGACTGGGCGTCCGACTGGCTGGCCGAGCGCCGCGACCGCGCCGAGCGGCGGGCGACCGGCGCCACCGCCGCGGCCGACCCGGCCGCCGCCCTCCGCCGGGCCGAGAAGCGCCACGCCCGGGTGGCCGCCGGCGCCGGTGAGCTGCGTCTGCGGCTGGCCGACCGGGTCCGCCACGGCCTCGCGGACCCGTCCGCCGCCGGCCCCTGGGAGGAGGTCGCCGCCCGGATGGTCGACGCCCAGGCCCCCGGCCTCGCCACCCGCGTCCGCGAACTCGACGCCGTCACCGGGCCCGACCTCCTGGAGGAGTACGCCATGCTCCATCTGCTCGCCACCGCCGCCACCCGGATCGACGACCTGCCCGCCCCGCTGGCCGCCACCGTCCGGGCCCGGGTCGGCTACACCACCGACGCCGCCGAGGTACTGGCCGGCCCCACCGTCCGCGACCGCTGGTACGTCCTCGGCAGCCGCACCTCCCCGCTGGACGGCACAGCGGACGAACGCCTCACCACCCGCCGGCTCTGGCTGCGCGGCGCGAAGACCGGCCGGGCCGCCCTGCTCCTCGCCTTCGGCCGCCCCGGCCGGGCACCCGACCTCGCCCTCCCCACCGGCCACCTGCTGGAGGCCGAACTCGCCTTCCACCCCGGGGCCCGCCCCCTGCGCGCCGCCCTCGGCACCCGCTACGACGCCCCCGGCCAGGGCCCCGCCGCCCCGCCGCCCGGGCTCACCCCCGCCGAAGCGGTCGCCGCCTACGGCGACGCCGTCGCGGACGATCCCTGGCTCGACGCCTGGCCGGCCGTCCTGACCGGCGTCGTCCCGGTCCTCACCCCCGACGGCTGGCAGCTCACCGACGGCCGGCACACGCTCCCGGTCCACCGTGGTGCCACCCCCGAAGCGGCCCTCTGGCGCCTCGCGGCCGTCTCCACCGGCCGCCCCCTCACCGTCTTCGGTGAGCAGGGCCACCACGGTTTCGCCCCGGTCACCGCCTGGGGCGCGGACCACCGCCCGATCGACCTCACCACCGGGTAGGCCCCGAAGCGGGGACCGGCCCGCGCGGCCCACGGGCCCGCCGCGGGCCCCGGCGCCCCACCCGCCCGAGAGCCTCCGACCAGCACCCACCGACCCGCAGGAGCCCCGCGTGCCGCCCACCGCCCCGACCCCGACCGACCCCTGGGAGTCCCTCCACACCACCGCCCTCCTCGGCACCGACCGCCGCCCCCTGCCGCCCCCGGCCGCCGGTGACTCCGCCGCCCACCTGGCCGTCGACCGCACCGACCCGGCCACCGCCCTGCTCGAACTCGCCGCCCTGGAGACCGTCCGCCGCCGCGCCGGAGCCCGCCCGGCCCCCGCCGGCGAGGCCGTCACCGCCCTGCTCGCCGCCCCCGCCCCCGAGGACCACCGGCCCGAACTGCCCACCCCCGCGGCCCGCCGGCTCACCCTCCTGCTCGGCAGCCGGGGCGCCGGATCCCCCGGCACCCTCGCCAACCTCACCGAACTGCTCCCGCAGTGGCTCGCCACCGCCCGCGCCCGGGGCTTCCGCCCACCCGCCGCCGCCGTACCTGCCCTGCTGGACGCCGCCCGCGGCCGGACCGAGCTGCGCCCCGACGCCGTGGCCCTGGCCGGCCCCCTGGGCCGCTGGCTCGCCGCCCGGAACGCCGACTGGCGCTTCGTCCTCCGCACCACCACCGACGCGCCCGCCGGCACGGCCGCGCCCGGCGGACCGGACGGACCCGGCGGAGCGGCGGCCGCCGCTCCCGGGGACCACCACCTCTGGCACGAGGGGCTCTTCGCCGAGCGCGTCACCCATCTGACCGCACTGCGCCGGAGCGACCCCGCCGCCGGCCTCGCCCTGCTGGTGAGCACCTGGCCCACCGAGCGCGCCGAGGACCGGCTGCTCTTCCTGGACGCCCTCCAGGACGGCCTCTCGCTCGCCGACGAGCCCTTCCTCGAAGCCGCGTTGGGCGATCGCAGCAAGAACGTCCGGGCCACCGCGGCCGAGTTGCTCTCCACCCTCCCCGGCTCCACGCTCGCCCACCGGATGGCCGAGCGCGCCCGGGCCGCCGTCCGCCTCTCCGAGCGCGGCACGCACCTGCTCGTCACCCCGCCCACCGAGTGCGACACCGCGATGCAGCGCGACGGCATACCACTCAAGTCGCCCACCGGGCGCGGCGAGCGGGCCTGGTGGTTCGGCGAGGTGATCGCCGCCACGCCGCTCTCGCTGTGGCCGGAGTCCACCGGTCTGACGCCGGGCCGGCTGCTCGGGCTCCGGGTGGGCGACAGCCTCGACGAGAGCGACAGCAGCTGGGCCGACGACCTGCGCGAGGCCTGGGCCAGGGCCGCCGTCCGCCAGCAGGACGCCGACTGGGCACGGGCGTTGCTGGGCCCCGCCCCGGCCCCCGCACCGGGGTCCCGCGGCGGCCGTGCCGCCCGTGCCCCCCGGAGCACCGGAGCCCCCGCCAAGCTGCTCGCCGTCCTCCCGCCCGCCGAACGCGCCGTCTGGACGGCCGCGTTCATCGAGGTGCACGGCCTCGGCGAGGCCTTCCAACTGCTCGGGGCCTGCGCGGCTCCGTGGACCCCGCCGCTGTCCACCGCCGTCGTCGCGGCGCTCGCCCGGGCGGCCGCCTCCGGGGCGTACCCGTGGAGCCACAGCGGGGTGCTCGGTATGACGGAGCGCGCGCTCTCCCCCGCAACGGCCACCGCCGTCGAGGAGTTGGCCGCCGAGGCGGCGCCCGCCGGCGCCTGGGCCGAGACCTTCTCCCGGCTGGCCGGCACCCTGCGCTTCCGGGAGGCGATGCTCGCCGAACTCGGCGCCTGACCGCCCGCGCCGGAACGCGGCCGGGCCGGTACGGGGGTGTCCCGCACCGGCCCGGCCCAGCACTCGGCAGGCGCACCCCACCGGCGCGCACCCCTCGGGCACGCACCCGGCTGGCACACGGTCGAAGCAGTCGCTCGGTGGAAGCAGTCGCTCGCCCGCAGCGGGCGCGCTACGGCAGGCGCGCACTTCGGCGGGCGCGTACCCGGCAGGCGCGCGCCCCGCGGAACACCTCCGCCCGAGGGGTCAGCTCGCGGCCCGCAGGTTCGCTTCGACCCAGGCCACCACGTCCCGGGTCGGCGTCCCCGGGGTGAAGATGTCCGCGACGCCCATCGCCTTGAGCTCGACGATGTCCTCTTCCGGGATGATGCCGCCGCAGAAGACCTTGATGTCCTCCGCCTCGCGCTCCCGCAGCAGCTCCAGCACCCGCGCGCAGAGCGTCATATGCGCCCCGGAGAGGACCGACAGCCCGATGCCGTCCGCGTCCTCCTGGATCGCGGTGTCGACGATCTGCTCGGGCGTCTGGTGCAGGCCGGTGTAGATGACCTCCATACCGGCATCACGCAGGGCACGCGCGATGACCTTGGCGCCGCGGTCGTGACCGTCGAGCCCGGGCTTGGCGACCACCACACGGATCGGGCCTGACACACCCATCACTGCCTCCTGGACTTCGTCGTCCACCACCCACCGGACCTCGTCGGGCACGGGCGCGGTTAACCAGCAATAACAACCTGAGGGGAGGTTAGCGTCACCCGGGCGGACTGACCGTGCCGCCCCTCAAGAGGAGGGCAAAATCACAGGCCCACCCCTTGCTACCGACGGGTATACCCCGACGGCTCCGTCCGCAGGCCGCCAACTCCCCTCTTGACATACGGACTTTTGTCCGGATCCCGGCGTTACGGCTACAGTCTCGGCTGTTTTCCCCTCGCCTTTCCGTCCGTCCCTCCCCTCGCCCTTCCCCTCGCCCGACGATGTGCCCGAGGTCCACCGAGGAGGCAGCCCCCGATGGCTCCCGACGCAGCCGGCCGCCCGACCCGTGCGGAGCTGCGGGTGGCCGCCCGCGAGCAGTCGCGCGCCCAGCGCCGCGGCGCCGCCAAGGCCGCCACCCGGACCGCCCTGCTGCGCGTCGCGCTGCCGTCGATGGCCGCCCTCGGAGTGGCCGGGGCAGCCGCCGCGACCGTCCAGGGCGAGGCCGACCAGCAGCGTGCGCAGGCGGCCGGCCGGGCCCCCGAGCAGGCCGCCGAGGCCCCGGACACCGCGCCCGCCAGGGCCGCCGCCCAGCAGGTCCTCGCCGCGGGCGAGGCCGACCAGGCATCCCGCGGCGACGCCCGGGCTCCGCTCTCCGGCACCCAGCCCGCCGGCCCGGCGGGCGGGACGGCGCTCGCCGCTCCGGCTCCGGCGCCGGAGCCCGAGCTCCCGAAGGTCATCCTCCCGGTCGCCCAGCGCGGGCTCGGCGAGATGTTCGGCGCGTCCGGCACGCACTGGGCGGCCCGCCACACCGGCATCGACTTCCCCGTCGACGGCGGCACCCAGGTCATGGCGGTCACGGACGGCGTCATCCGCACGCAGTGGAACCCGTCGTACGGCTACATGTCGATACTGAAGATGGCCGACGGCACCGAGGCCTGGTACTGCCATCTGCGGTCGTACAAGATCCGCAAGGGGACCGTGAAGGCGGGCGACGTCATCGCCTTCGTCGGCAGCAGCGGCAACAGCACCGGCCCGCACCTGCACTTCGAGATCCGCCCGGCCGGCGGCGGCGCCCCCGTCGACCCGCTGCCGTGGTTCCTCGCCCAGGGCGTCGACCCCCGCTGACCGCGCCCCGCCGGGCCGCACCCGCCCCGACCCCGCCCCGCCGGTCGCGCACACCCCGGCCCGGCGCGGACCCGGGTCGAACCCCGGGCCCGCGCCGCCGGGCCCTACAGCTTCTCCACCGGCGCGTACCGCAGCAGCAGCTGCTTGCGCCCCTCCGTCCCGAAGTCCACCGTGGCCTGCGCCTTGTCGCCGACACCGGCGGTGGCCACCACGGTGCCCAGGCCGAAGGTGTCGTGGGTGACGCGGTCCCCCACCGCCAGGGCCACGACCTCGCGCTCGACCGCCGTACCGGCCCGCCGGGCCGACTGCCCCCAGCCCGCCTTCGGTGAGGCCGCCGCCGCCGCACCGCGCGACGCGCCCCGGGAGGAGCCGCCCGAACCGGCGGACTTCCCGCCCCAGGACGACCCCGAGGAGTACCCGCGCGAGGCCGGCACCGACGCCGCGCCCGTCCGCTTCCACTCCACCAGCGTGTCCGGGATCTCCTCCAGGAACCGCGAGGCCGGGTTGTACGAGGGCTGCCCCCAGGCACTGCGCAGCACCGAACGCGTCAGGTAGAGCCGCTCCCGCGCCCGGGTGAGGCCGACGTACGCGAGCCGGCGCTCCTCCTCCAGCTCCTTGACCTGGTTGAGCGCCCGCATGTGCGGGAAGATGCCGTCCTCCATGCCGGTCAGGAAGACCACCGGGAACTCCAGCCCCTTGGCGGTGTGCAGGGTCATCATCGTGATGACGCCCCGGCCCTCCTCGTCCTCGTCCGGGATCTGGTCCGAGTCCGCGACGAGCGCGACCCGCTCCAGGAAGTCGGCCAGCGAGCCGACCGGCGGCGCGTCGTCCTCCCCCGCGTCGGGCCGCTCGCCCGGGTCCTGCTCGTACTCCAGGGCGACGGAGGCCAGCTCCTGGAGGTTCTCCACCCGCGTCTCGTCCTGCGGGTCCGTGGAGGACTGCAGCTCGGCGAGGTAGCCCGTCTCCTCCAGCACCGCCTCCAGCACCGCGGCGGGCCCGGCACCCGACTCGACGACCTGTCGCAACCCGGCCATCAGGGCGTTGAACTTCTTCACCGCGTTCGCCGAGCGGGCGGCCATGCCGTACGCCTCGTCGACCCGCTGGAGCGCCTGCGCGAAGGAGATCCGCTCGCGCCCGGCGAGCGCGTCGATCATCGCCTCGGCCCGCTCGCCGATGCCGCGCTTGGGCACGTTGAGGATCCGGCGCAGCGGCACGGTGTCCTCCGGGTTGGAGAGCACCCGCAGGTACGCCAGGACGTCCCGGACCTCCTTGCGCTCGTAGAAGCGCACCCCGCCGACCACCTTGTACGGCAGGCCGACCCGGATGAACACCTCCTCGAACACCCGGGACTGGGCGTTGGTCCGGTAGAAGATCGCGACGTCGCCGGGCTTGGCCTCGCCCCGGTCGGTCAGCCGGTCGATCTCGTCGGCGATGAACTGGGCCTCGCCGTGCTCGTCGTCCGCGACGTAGCCGACGACCTTCTCGCCGTGGTCGCCGGCCGTCCAGAGCTTCTTCTCGCGGCGGCTGGTGTTCCGCTCGATGACGGCGTTGGCGGCGCTCAGGATGGTCTGCGTGGAGCGGTAGTTCTGCTCCAGCAGGATCGTGGTCGCGTTCGGGTAGTCCTCCTCGAACTGGAGGATGTTGCGGATCGTCGCACCGCGGAAGGCGTAGATCGACTGGTCCGCGTCACCCACCACGCACAGCTCGGCCGGCGGCACCTCGGCCAGCCGTCCGGCGGCCGGGTCCACGTAGTCGCCGTCCACGGTGCGCTTCGGCGCGGCCGCGGCGGAGCCCCCGCTGAGCTCCCGGACCAGCATGTACTGGGCGTGGTTGGTGTCCTGGTACTCGTCGACCAGGATGTGCCGGAACCGCCGCCGGTAGTGCTCCGCGACGTCGGGGAAGGCCTGGAGCAGGTTCACCGTCGTCATGATGATGTCGTCGAAGTCGAGCGCGTTGGCCTCGCGCAGCCGCCGCTGGTAGAGGAAGTAGGCCTCGGCCAGCTTCTTCTCCATCGGGTTGGCCGCCTGGTCGGCGTACGTCTCCTCGTCGATCAGCTCGTTCTTGAGGTTGCTGACCTTGGCCGTGAAGGACTTCGGCGGGAACTGCTTCGGGTCCAGGTCGAGGTCCCGGCAGACCAGGGACATCAGCCGCTGCGAGTCGGCCGAGTCGTAGATCGAGAACGAGGACGTGAAGCCGAGGAGCTTGCTCTCCCGGCGCAGGATCCGCACGCAGGCGCTGTGGAAGGTGGACACCCACATCGCCCGGGCCCGCGGCCCGACCAGCTGCTCGACGCGCTCGCGCATCTCGCCGGCCGCCTTGTTGGTGAAGGTGATCGCCAGGATCTCGCCCGGCTGCACCCCGCGGGCGCCCAGCAGGTGGGCGATCCGGTGGGTCAGCACGCGCGTCTTGCCGGAGCCGGCGCCGGCCACGATGAGCAGCGGCGAGCCCGCGTGCAGGACCGCCTCGCGCTGCGGGTCGTTCATCCCCTCCAGCAGCTGGGCCGGGTCCACCACCGGGCGGGCGGCGCCGTTGCGGTAGAAGGCGTCCCGCTCGGCCTGGGCCGCGTGGTCGGTCTGGAACAGCCCCTCGGGGATCGCCTCCTCGTACGCGTCGTACGGGACGTCGTCCTCGAACGGCGGCGGCTCCTGCGTCGTCGGGGCGGCGGCGGGCTGCTGCTTCGACCCGGCGGCGGGGGCCTCGAAACCGGGGAGCGGGAGGTCGTCAAAGAGGCTACTCATGGCACTCCGAGTCTATGGCCCCGCACTGACAAGCCCGCCCGGCCCGGAGGAATCCGGGCCGGGCGGGCGGCCTCGCGAGGGCCGTCGGCCCTGGCGCGAGCGGCGTCGCGAGGGCCGTCAGACCAGGCGGCGGGCGGTGGCCCACCGGGTCAGCTCGTGCCGGTTGCTCAGCTGGAGCTTGCGCAGCACGGCCGAGACGTGGCTCTCCACCGTCTTCACCGAGATGAACAGCTGCTTCGCGATCTCCTTGTAGGCGTAGCCGCGCGCGATCAGCCGCAGCACCTCGCGCTCGCGCTGGGTCAGCCGGTCGAGGTCCTCGTCCACCGGCGGGGTGTCCGTGGCGGCGAAGGCGTCCAGCACGAAGCCGGCCAGCCGCGGCGAGAACACCGCGTCGCCGTCGGCGATCCGGAAGACGGCGTTGACCAGGTCCGTGCCGGTGATCGTCTTGGTGACGTAGCCGCGGGCACCGCCGCGGATCACGCCGATGACGTCCTCGGCGGCGTCCGAGACGGACAGCGCCAGGAACTTCACCTGCTCGCCCATCAGCCCGGCCGAGCGGCGCAGCACCTCGACCCCGCCGCCACCCGGCAGGTGGACGTCGAGCAGCACCACGTCGGGCCTGGTCTCGGCGACCACGCGGACCGCCGACTCCACGTCGTCGGCCTCGCCGACCACGTCGATGCCGGTGACCTCGGTGCGCCCGATCTCGGCCCGCACCCCCGTCCGGAACATCCGGTGGTCGTCGACCAGTACGACCCGCGCGACCCTCCCCCCGCCCTCGGCCGGGGTCCCTCCCGTCGGCGCTGCGTCAGTCATTCGTTCTCTCCATCTCCAGCTCGACCTCGGTGCCGCCGTCCGGCGCGGGCCGCACCCGTGCGGTGCCGCCGTTGCGCTTCATCCGGCCGATGATCGACTCGCGGACACCCATCCGGTCCTCGGGCACCGTGTCGGGGTCGAAGCCGGGGCCGTGGTCGCGTACGAACACCGACACCGTCTCTCCCTCCACCTCGGCGTAGACCTGGACCGGTCCCCCGCCACCGTACTTGGCCGCGTTGACCGTCGCCTCCCTCGCGGCCTGCATCTGCGCGGCGATCCGCTCGTCCATCGGGCAGTCGCCGACCACGACCAGCTCCACCGGGACGCCGTGCCGGTCCTCGACCTCGGCGACCACCGCGCGCAGGCTCTCCGCCATGGTGTCCGGCGCGTCCTCGGCGACCGCCTCCGGGCGGTAGAGCCAGAGCCGCAGCTCGCGCTCCTGGGCCCGGGCGAGCCGCAGCACCTCCTTCGGGTCCTCGGCCCGGCGCTGGATCAGGGTCAGGGTGTGCAGCACCGAGTCGTGGACGTGGGCCGCGATCTCGGCGCGCTCCTGCGCGCGGATGCGGGCGGTCCGCTCGGCGCCGAGGTCCTGCCACATCCGCAGCGCGTACGGGCCCACCAGCACCAGGACGCCGGCCAGCACCGCCAGCGAGGCCTCCACCACCGAGCCGAGCGTGGAGCCGCTGCCCTGCATGGCGAGGAAGGCGATGGTGCCGGCCACCACCAGCAGCACACCGCCGCCGACCCGGGTGTAGGCCCCGCGCCGCTTCTCGCCCTCCTCCAGGCCGAACCAGCGCTGCCAGCGGGAGTCGTCGGCCTGCCGCCAGACCAGCGCGACACCGACGCCGATCGCCAGCAGCGGCCAGGTGTACGGCCGGGCGGTCTGCACGCCGAGCGCGTTCAGCAGGGCGATCAGCCCGATCACCACCATGACCAGCGCGGCGAGCTGCCCCAGACCGCCCTGGCGCCGCCCGGCCCGCCCCGGGGCGGGCTCCCCGCCCGGCTCGGCCACCGCCGTGGCGGGCTCGCCCTGCAGCGCGTGCTGCAGCAGTTCGCGCAGCCGGCCGATCCAGCCGCGCCGACCCTTGCTCAGCTCCGCCCCCGACGCCCCGGAGGCCTGCCAGGAGCCGGCCGGCACGAAGGCGCCGTTGACGTAGACCCAGTGCGCGCCGCCGCGCTGCGCGGGCTCGCCGATGCCGATCGGCACCACGAACCAGAACGCCGCGTACAGCAGTGCGCCGATCCCCTGCGCGAAGAAGAGCAGCACGAAGGCGACCCGGACCCAGGCGACCGGCAGCCCGAGGTGCACCGCGAGCCCGTGCGCGACACCGCCGAGCATCCGGCCCTGCGGGCTCCGGTAGAGCCGCCGGTACGGCGGGCGCTCGCTACCGGGCACGGCCGGGTCGGCGACGGCCGCCGACGCGGGGTCGGGGACGAGGGGGCGGGGATCGGTACCGGGTGCTGCCACGGCACCGATGGTTCCACGCACGCGGGCCCGGGCGCATCAGGGTGGAGCCCCCATCCCTCTCAGGGACAAGTCAGGGTACGGACAGGGCTCGCACCGGTTGGGCGGCGCCGCCGGAGCCACCAGGATGGTGGGCATGACCGAGGACCACCGCATCCAGGAGACCGGGACGAGCGCCCCGCCGGCACCCGACCGCCCGCCGCTGAACCGCACCGAGCACCACCGCGTGGTGGCCGGGGTATGCGGCGGCCTGGGCCGGCACCTGGACATCGACCCGGTGGTCTTCCGGGTGGTGACGGTCGTGCTCTGCCTCTCCGGCGGCCTCGGGCTCTTCCTGTACGGGCTGGCCTGGCTGATCATCCCGACCGAGCCGGTCCCGGACGGCCGGGGCGGCAGCAAGGGCGGCCGCACCGAGCTCCAGCGGGTGCTCACCGGCCGGGTGGACGGCCAGTCGATCGGCGCGGTGCTGCTGACCGTGATCGGCACCGGCGTCTTCTTCGCCTCGATGGGCGACGGGGACACCATGTTCCCGCTGCTGCTGCTCGGGGCCCTGGTCTTCCTGGCGGTCCGCTACGACCCGGAGCGGCGCCACGGCCGGCCGCGCGGGCGCCGGCGCGGCCGGGACCGGCGGCACGGCCCGTACGACCGGTGGTTCCCGGAGGCCGAGCCGGCCCCCGCCGACCACTCCTGGCCGCGCACCGACGAGGGCGAGCGGGCCCGCGAGCGGCACGCCCGGGAGCGGGCATCCGGCACGGTGCCGGCCGACACCCCGCACGCGGGCCCGAGCGGCTACCTGTGGGACCCCCGCCACCCCGAGCGCAACCCGTACGGCGCAACCGCCACGCCTCCTCCCGGCGGCCCCGCGCAGCCCTGGTGGCAGCGCCCCGACCTGCCCGAGGGCGACCCGCTGCGCAAGGGCGGTCCGGCCGCCCCGGCGCCGCCGCGGCCGGTGGTGGTGCACCGCCGGCACGAGCGCTCGCCGCTCGGCCTGATCGGGCTGCTCCTGGCGGTCGGCGCGGCCAGCGCGGTCTGGTCGGCCTCCGCCCACGGCGGCGCCGAGGTGGTGACCGGCACGGTACTGGCCACCGCGCTGCTGGTGGTCGGGCTGACCCTGCTGGTGGGCGCCAAGTTCGGCCGGGCCCGCCGGCTGGTCGTCCCGGGGCTGCTGCTCACCCTGGCGCTGGCGTTCACCCACGGCTCGTCGTTCTCGGTCCAGAACGCCGTCGGCGACCGCGACTGGACGGTCGTCTCGGCGGGCGACCTGGACGACCGGTACACGCTCGGACTCGGCAACGGCCGGCTGGACCTCAGCGGGCTGGACCCGGCCGGTGCCACCCTGCACAGCACCGTCGACCTCGGCGCGGGGCAGCTCACCGTGGTGGTGCCGCCGGACGTGACGGTGAGCCTGGACACCAAGGTCGGGCTGGGCAACGTCAAGGTGCCCGGGTCGGACGAGGTCAGCGGCAACAGCTCCCGCGGCTTCCAACTGCACCCGGTGAACGGTCAGGCATCCAAGGGCACGCTCGTCCTCTCGCTGAGGGTCGGGCTCGGCGACATCAAGGTGGTCCAGTCGTGAGGAAGCACCAGCTCGACCTGTTCTCGCTGATCGCGGGAGGCCTGTTCACCGTGATCGCGGTGCTCTACCTGGTGGCGGCGATCAACGACGTCTCCGTGAACGGCCGGATCGTCATCCCCGTGACCTTCATCGTGCTCGGCGTCGGCGGGCTGGCCGGGGCGGTCGCGGCGGCGGTGCGGCGCGGCCGTCCGGAGCCGCGGGACCAGGACGCGCCCTGACGGGCGCGCCCCGGCGGGGGCCGCGCAGCTCAGCTCTGCAGCGGCCCGAGGTTCAGCTTGTCGCCGTCCTTGGTGACCCCGTACCGGGGCAGCGGCTTGGTGGCCGGGCCGTTGACCACCGCGCCGGTGGCCGCGTCGAACCGGGAGCCGTGGCACGGGCAGTAGAACTGGCCGTTCTTCGGCGCGTCGACCGCGCAGCCGGAGTGCGTGCAGATCGAGGAGAGCCCGCAGTACTGGCCGGCCTTCGGCTGGACGATGTAGACCGCGTCACCGGTGGCCGGGTCCTTGACCTGGGCCGAGCCGCCGACCGGGACGCTCGCGGCGTCCACCGAGACGGGCGGTCCGGCGGGCGCCGGCGCGGCCGAGGGGCCGACGGCCTTCTTGTCCCGGCCGAAGGTGGCGGTCAGCGAGCCGGTGAGCAGCCCGGCGCCGCCGATCGCGACGGCCGCGATCCCACCGTCCATCAGGGCCCGCCGCCGGACGTGCTGCTCGCGCAGCCCGCGCTCGCGGTCCCGGGCGGCCCGCCGGGCCAGGTAGCCGTCCAGCGAGAGGTACGGGGTGCCGGCCAGCACCAGCGGGGTCCAGGCCATCAGGTAGGCCAGGTCGTTGCCGAGGTAGTACGGCGAGACGTTCCAGCTGACGGTCAGCCAGAGGCTCAGGTTGATCAGCGCGCCGCCGAGCGCCGCGACCCGGCCCCAGAGGCCGAGCAGGGTGCCGAGGCCGAC
Source organism: Kitasatospora sp. NPDC005751 (assembly GCF_040630835.1). NCBI lineage: Bacteria > Bacillati > Actinomycetota > Actinomycetes > Kitasatosporales > Streptomycetaceae > Kitasatospora > Kitasatospora sp. NPDC005751. Next base: position 215,239 of record NZ_JBEXYC010000003.1, on the reverse strand, counting down.
CGCCAGCTCGCCGAAGGCGACGGCGAGCGCGAACAGGGTCGGCGCGTCGAGCGCGGCTCCGAGCAGGAACGAGATCGGGCTGGAGCCCTTGGCCGCCTGGGTCTGCGAGACGAACGACGCCGGGTCGCCCGCGCCGGCCAGGTAGTGCGAGTCGGCGAGCTTGTCCAGCGCCGCGTAGACGAAGGTGACGCCCAGGAAGATCCGCAGCGGCAGCAGCGCGTACCGGGAGGCGGCCGCCTTGCGCTGGGCCAGTCGCCCGGCCCTGCCGCCGCCCGCCGCCACCGCGCCGGTCACCGTGGAGTCGCCCGCCGCCGTGGAGCTGCTGGTCGCCACGGAGCTGCTGGCCTCCGACATCCCTCACACCTTCCTTCACGGCCCGCCATCACCTGACAGGTCCGGTCCGCATTCTGCACGCTCGTGAGCGCTTTCGGTGGGAGATCCCACCCGGCGGGCGCCCGGTGCCCCGGTCCGCCACCGCGAACGGCCGCGCCGTCGCTCCCTTGTGTACGGGAACGACGGCGCGGCCGTTCAATGCCGGTTCAGAGCCGGCGGGGAGTGCCTACTCCCACTCGATGGTGCCCGGCGGCTTGCTGGTGCAGTCCAGCACCACGCGGTTCACATCGGCGACCTCGTTGGTGATCCGGGTGGAGATCTTCGCCAGCACGTCGTACGGCAGGCGCGACCAGTCCGCCGTCATGGCGTCCTCGGAGGAGACCGGGCGCAGCACGATCGGGTGGCCGTACGTCCGGCCGTCGCCCTGGACGCCGACGCTGCGGACGTCCGCGAGCAGCACCACCGGGCACTGCCAGATCTCACGGTCCAGGCCGGCCGCGGTCAGCTCCTCGCGGGCGATCGCGTCGGCCTCGCGGAGCAGGTCCAGGCGCTCCTTGGTGACCTCGCCGACGATCCGGATGCCCAGGCCGGGGCCTGGGAACGGCTGGCGCTGAACGATCTCCTCCGGCAGGCCGAGCTCCTGGCCGACCATCCGGACCTCGTCCTTGAAGAGCTTGCGCAGCGGCTCGACCAGCTGGAACTGCAGGTCCTCGGGCAGGCCGCCGACGTTGTGGTGGGACTTGATGTTGGCGGTGCCGGTACCGCCGCCGGACTCCACCACGTCCGGGTACAGGGTGCCCTGGACCAGGAAGTCCACGGACTCGCCGTGCTCGCCGGCCTCGGCCACGATCTCGGCCTGGGCCTGCTCGAAGACCCGGATGAACTCCCGGCCGATGATCTTGCGCTTCTCCTCCGGGTCGCTGACGCCCTTCAGCGCGTTCAGGAAGCGCTCCTGCGCGTCGACGACCTTCAGCTGCACACCGGTGGCCGCGACGAAGTCCTTCTCGACCTGCTCGGTCTCGCCCTTGCGCATCAGGCCGTGGTCGACGTAGACGCAGGTCAGCTTGGTGCCGATGGCCTTGTTGACCAGGGCGGCCGCGACCGCGGAGTCCACGCCGCCGGAGAGGCCGCAGATGGCGCGCTTGTCGCCGACCTGGGCGCGGATCAGCGCGACCTGCTCGTCGACCACGTTGCCGGTGGTCCAGGTCGGCGCGATGCCCGCGCCGCGGTAGAGGAAGTGCTCCAGGATCTGCTGGCCGTGGTCGGAGTGCAGCACCTCGGGGTGGTACTGCACGCCGTAGAGGCGGGCCTCGTCGTTCTCGAAGGCCGCGACCGGGACCACCCCGGTGGAGGCGGTGACGGTGAAGCCCTCGGGCGCGGCGGAGCAGGCGTCGCCGTGCGACATCCACACCGAGTGCTGCGCCGGGACGCCCTCGAACAGGGTCGAGCCGGTGCGGGAGACCGTCAGCGGGGTGCGGCCGTACTCACGCGCACCGCTGTTGTCGACGGTGCCGCCGAGCGTCTTGGCCATCAGCTGGAAGCCGTAGCACATGCCGAAGACCGGCACCCCGGCCTCGAAGATCGCGCGGTCGAGCTGCGGCGCGCCCTGCTCGTAGACCGACGAGGGACCGCCGGAGAGGATGATCGCCTTCGGGTTCTTGGCGAGCATCTCCGCGACCGGCATGCTGCTCGGCACGATCTCGCTGTAGACCCGGGCCTCACGCACCCGACGGGCGATGAGCTGGGCGTACTGGGCACCGAAGTCGACGACCAGGACGGTGTCGGTCTCAGGCGCGGACTGGTCGGGAATAGCAGAGGACACGGACGGCCTTCCGGCAGCGGTATCTAGAGGTGTCGCGGAGCACGCCCCCGGAGGGACGGCGGCGGCGACGGGCGGGGGTCTGGGCACGAGTCTACCGGGCTGGCCGGTTTCACTCGTCTGCACGTCCAGGAGACCGTGACCGGCCGGGCGGCCGCTTCGTTGCATCTGACGAACGCACGACCGCGCCGCGCCCGCCAGGTGCGCCGCCTCCGCCCCGGCAGGGGCGCCGCCGTGCGGACTAGCAGGACCACGCGTGGAGCTCATCCCAGTCCACCGGCGCGCGTGGCGCAGCCGCTGTCCCGGCCCCGCCGGGAGCGCTGCGCCGTGGGACCGCGCGCGGGTGCAGCGGCCGGCCAGCAGGGGACAGCGACCCCGGCCGTGACTGGACACCCAAGGAGGTGGGGCGGCCGGCCCCGGGGACGCCCGGGTACCGGCCGCCGCACCCCGGCGCGCCCCTGGCGCGCACCGTTCACCGTCCCCGCGCCACCGTGCGCTTCCCTGTGCGCTGCAGCACCACCACTACGCACGGTGATCATCGACAGTGCCCGCCTCGTGCCCTCCGGCGGACCGCCGAGCCGGTCCGAACGGCCGCCGCGCCCCGGCCGGGACGAAAATGGACTGTGCCGAATCATGCCGAATCGGTTGCAGAGCAAGCCCTTCGTCCAGCACGATGCTGCTTGGAAGAGGTTCTCCCGGCAGCCGAAGGCCCCCCGCGGAGTGCCGTCCCGATGCCTCCGAGACCCGCGATGGCAACGATTATCACCTCACGCTCCGTGAGCGAGCGTCCGGTGCAGGCATGCGCGCCGGCCCGCCCCGCCGCGTGCGTACCCGCCCTGCGCGACCGGCCCACCTCATGCCGGTGCCGCGCCGGCACCACCCAGAAGCCATTCGACGCGACGGCGCTCCTCCCCCGGCGCCGTCACCCCCAGCACCGGCGCAGCCCTGACGCCGAGTGCTGAGCGACAAAGGGCCCCGTTCCCCCGCGGGGCCCTTTGCCCTGTTCGGGGGCGGTGCGCCCGGTTCCGCACCGCGCGCACCGCTCCGGCCGCGCCGCCGCTGCCGACCACGCCACCGCTGCCCGCCCGCGAGCGCGTTCCGGCGACGGTCGGCCGAGCCGCACGGATGCGTGAGGGGCGCGCGGCTGCTGGCCACGCGCCCCTCGACCGCTACTGCTGCTTGCGCCAGACGCTCGGGTCGACCGGCTCGTCCTCGCCCGGCGACCGCGCGGGCGGCACCCCGCCGGACGGCGTCGCCGGCGGCTCCTCGTGCGAGCCGATCACCTCGCTCACCCCCGGCCGCAGATCGGCTTCCGGCGCGATCCCCGCCTCCTGCGGCGCGCGGGCCGGAGCGGGCGCCCCCTGGTACGGCGCGTCCTGCGGCGCCGCGCCGGGCACCGCCTGGGCCCGGCCGCCGCCCGTGGCCGCCAGCAGGGGCGGCACCGCCAGCGCGCCGACCGCCGCCCAGATCACATTGACCGCCAGCACGGTGGCGAAGGCCAGCCCCACCGCGTACTCGGCGCCGAACTCCCGCTGCCGCCCGGAGTACGTCGTGGTGGAACTCGTCGAGACCACCGCGCCGGCGATCGCCATCAGCAGGCTGAGCCCCGCCGCGTACACCACCGCCAGCCGGAGCCGGTCGGCCGCGTCCAGCCGCCGCCGGTACGCCGTCCACCCGAGGAAGGCCACCGCGGCCAGCGCGAGCAGGCCGGTCCACCGCCAGTCGGCGCTCTCCCCGTGCAGGTCGAAGAAGGAGAACTCGCCGTTGTCACGCGGGCCGGACTCCCCGTCCGGGTCCGCGGTGGAGGGGCTCCCGCCGCTGCCCACCTCCAGCGTCGCCGCCGACCCCAGGCCGAGCAGCAGCAGACCGACGTTCGGCAGCACGGCCAGCGAGGCGCCGGCCTCGCCGCCCTCGCCCTGGACCGCGATCAGCACGAAGCCGACCAGCGAGGCGAGGCCGATCGTCATCGTCAGCGCCCGGCCCGCCGCCAGCGCGGCCACCGCCCAGCCGCGTACCGCCCGGTTGCGCCAGGCCGCCCAGCGCAGCGCGTCCGTCCCGTGGACGGCGAACGCCACCAGCCCGGCCAGCAGCGCCGTCCAGCCGACCGCCTGGAGCCAGCCGGAGTCGGCCGAGTACGTCACCCCGCCCAACGAGCCGGCGTAGTCGTCCACGTCGAACCGGCCGTCGGAGGTCCCCGGGTGCCAGTCGGCGCCGGCGACCAGGCCGATCAGCAGGGTCACCGCCGCCGCGGCCACCGCGGTCCGCAGCGCCTCGGCGGCCGCCTGCCGGCTGGTCCACTGCTCACCGGTACCGGCCTGGCGACGGCGCGCGGCGGTCCGCAGACCGATCCAGAGCGCGAGCAGCCAGAGCGCGGTGACCGTCATCGGCACCGCCCGGACGAGCGCCTCGCCGCCACCGTCCCCGTACCGGCCCCCGCCGGTGAAGCCCAACTCGAACGGCGCGCCGAGGGCGGCCAGCGCGAGGGCCAGCGCACCACCGAAGCGCTCGCCGAAGGACGGCGCCCGGAACAGGTAGAAGAAGGTGTAGTCGTCCGGGACCGCCGCGATCAGCGCCGCCAGGAACAGCACCGCGGTCGGCGCGATCATCACCTTGAACGCCGGCCGCCAGTCCGCGCCGGTCAGCCCCCGCAGGACGGCCGGGCGCGCGGCGGCCGGGTCGTAGGGCCGGCCGGTGCCCCAACTGCCCACCGCCGGCGGCGCGAAGGCGGGCGGGGCCGGTGGTGCGGCGGGCGGCGGAGGCGTGAACCCGGCGGGCGGTGCCGCGGGCGGGGCGGGCGGCGGCGGGGGCGGCGGCATCAGCGGCCGCCCGCACGAGGCACAGCCGAGCGCCCCCTCCCCCGAAGCCGCGCCGCACGATGCGCAGATGGCCATGGACCCCGAACCCCCCGTGAACGGTTGCTCCCTGGTCCCCCCAGGGAGCCCGTTTATCCCATCGTGCCCGGACGGCTGTCAACCGGCACCGGCCACGGCTGCCAATCGGACCGGCGGAGCGTCAGGAGCTTTCCGGGTCGCGCTTCTTGGGCACCACCGGAACGGCGAGCAGCGGCAGTCGCAGCGCACCGAAGGCCTCGGCCGGCACGGCCGGACGCACCGGCGCCACCGCCGCGACCCGCCGGTAGGCCTCGCCCGGAGCCGGGCGGCCGTCCGCCTCGCCCTTGTTGGGCCACATCGACATGGCCCGCTCGGCCTGCGCGGTGATCGTCAGCGAGGGGTTCACCCCGAGGTTGGCGGAGACCGCGGAACCGTCCACCACGCTGATCCCGGGGTGGCCGTGGAGCCGGTGGTACGGGTCGACCACGCCGGTCTCGGCGGAGTCGCCGATCGGGCAGCCGCCGAGGAAGTGGGCGGTCATCGGGATGTCGAAGATCTCGCCGACGGTGCTGCCCGCGAACCCGTTGATCTCGGCGGCCAGCGCCTGGGCGCCCTGCTCGGCCGCCGGGATCCAGCTCGGGTTGGGCGCGCCGTGGCCCTGGGTGGAGGTCAGCTGGCCCTTGCCGAGGCCCTTGGTCTTCAGCGAGACGGTGATCGAGTTGTCCAGCGACTGCATCACCAGGCCGATGATGGTCTTCTCCGACCAGCGGTGCTGGTTCATCGACCGCGCGAAGGTCACCGGGTGGCGGGCCGCCGTGCCCAGGTAGCGCAGCCAGCGGGGGCCCTTCCCGCCGCCCTTGACCTGCATGACGGACAGCGCGCCCATCGCGTTGGAGCCCTTGCCGTAGCGCACCGGCTCGATGTGGGTGTTCGCGTCCGGGTGGATCGAGGAGGTGATCGCGACGCCCTTGGTGAAGTCCGCCCGGCTGCCGTAGCGCCGGTCGGTCGTCTGCGCGCCGACCAGCGCCTCGGAGTTCGTCCGGGTCAGCTCGCCGAGCCGGGCGGAGAGCCGCGGCAGGTGGCCGCCGTCGCGCATCCGGTGCAGCAGCGACTGGGTGCCGTAGGTGCCGGCCGCGACCACCACCCGGGCGGCGGTGATCGTCCGCGCGCCCGCCTTGACCCGGTCGGTCGTGGAGCGGGCGTCGGTCCGGCGGACGTCCACCGCGAAGCCCTCGCCGTGCTCGCGGATCCGGGCCACCGTGGTGAGCGGGTGGATCTCGGCGCCACCGCGCTCGGCCAGGTACAGGTAGTTCTCGGTGAGCATGTTCTTGGCCCCGTGCCGGCACCCGGTCATGCACTCGCCGCACTCCACGCAGGCCCGCCGGGCCGGGCCGGCCCCGCCGAAGTACGGATCGGCCACCTCCTCGCCGGGCGCCGCCCCGACCGCGCCGTCGGAGTCCTTCCCGTCGCCGAAGAAGACCCCGACCGGCGCCAGGTGGAAGGTGTCCCCGACGCCCATCTTCTCGGCGGCCGCCTTCAGATGGACGTCGGACGGGGTGACGGTCGGGTTGAGCCGGACCCCGAGCATCCGCTGCGCCTGGTCGTAGAACGGCGCCAACTCCTCCTGCCAGTCCGTGATGTGGCGCCACTGGCGGTCCTCGAAGAACGCCTTCGGCGGCACGTACAGGGTGTTCGCGTAGTTCAGCGAGCCGCCGCCGACCCCGGCGCCCGCCAGGATCATCACATTGGCCAGCAGGTGGATCCGCTGGATGCCGTACAGGCCGAGCCTGGGCGCCCACAGGTACTTGGCGAGGTCCCAGGAGTTCCGGGGCAGTTCGTCGCGCTCGAAGCGCCGCCCGGCCTCCAGGACGGCGACCCGGTAGCCCTTCTCGGTCAGCCGCAGCGCGGAGACCGAACCACCGAAGCCCGAGCCGATCACGACCACGTCGTAGTCGAAGTCCGCCTCGTCGCGGGACGCCACCATGTGCCACTGCTCCTTCGGGATACGAACGGACTTCGGGGCCGGGCGCCCGGGCCGGGCGGCTCCGCCGGTCGGTCCGGCCCTCGGGCCGGACCGGAGGGGACTACTTGAACCGCAGCGCCTTCAGGACCCGCAGCCCGCCGGTGAACACCGCGGCGAACTGCCGGTCGTCCAGGCCGAAGGCGGGCGCGAGCGGCATCACCCGCTGGCTGGCGATGGTCTGCGCCTCGGTGAACCGCAGGATGCCCTCGCCGCCGTGCCGCCGGCCGAGTCCGGACTCGCCCATCCCGCCCATCGGCGAGCCGACCGAGCCGTACGCCGCCGCGTAGCCCTCGTTGACGTTGACCGTGCCGGTACGCAGCCGCGCCGCGATCGCCCGGCCGCGCCGGCCGTCCTTCGTCCAGACGCTGGAGTTGAGCCCGTACGGCGTGGAGTTGGCGATGGCCACCGCCTCGTCCTCGGTGTCGAAGCGGTACACCGAGACCACCGGGCCGAAGGTCTCCTCGGAGCAGACCGCCATCTCCGGGGTGACCCCGTCCAGGATGGTCGGCTCGTGGAAGAACGGGCCGAGGTCCGGCCGCGCGCGGCCGCCGGCCACCACCGTGGCGCCGGCCTTGACCGCCTCCTCCACGTGCCGGGTGGTGGCGTCCAGCTGTCGCACCGAGACCAGCGACCCCATGTCCGCGCCGTAGGCGAGGCCGCCGCCCAGCCGCAGCGCACGGGTGCGCGCGGCGAACTTCGCCAGGAACGCGTCGGCCACCGAGCGGTGCACCAGCAGCCGCTCGATCGAGATGCAGAGCTGGCCGGCGGAGGAGAAGCAGGCCCGGACGGCGCCCTCGGCGGCCCGGTCGAGGTCGGCGTCGGCGAGCACCAGCATGGCGTTCTTGCCGCCGAGTTCGAGCGAGGCGCCGACCAGCCGGGCGGCGGCGCGCTGGGCGACCTCGCGGCCGGTGCGGGTGGAGCCGGTGAACGAGACGTAGTCGGCGTGCTCGACGACGGCCGGCCCGACCACCGGGCCGTCACCGATCACGATCTGCCAGAGGTCGGCCGGCAGCCCGGCCTCGATCAGCAGCTCGCGGGCCCAGAGCGCGGTCAGCGCGGTCTGCGTGTCCGGCTTGTTGACCACCGCGTTGCCCGCCACGAAGGCGGGCAGCGCGTCGCCGATGGACAGCTCCAGCGGGTAGTTCCAGGGCGAGATGTGCCCGATCACGCCCTTGGCGCGGCGGGCCTCGACCGCCCGGGTGAGCACCGGCAGCGCCCCGCCGTGCCGCTTGTCGCGCAGGTACCCGTGCGCGGCGCGCCCGTAGTGCCGGGCCGCCATGGCGACGGCCAGCACCTCCTCGAAGGCGTGCAGCCGGGCCTTGCCGGTCTCCGCCTGGATGAGGTCCAGGACCTCGTCCTGGCGCTTGAGCAGCAGGTCGTGGAAGCGCAGCAGGACGGCGGCGCGGCGGCGGACCGGCAGCGCGGCCCAGACCGGCTGGGCGCGCCGGGCCTGCTCGTAGGCGACCTCGACGTCGGCCGGGGTCGAGCGCGGCAGGGCGGCCAGCGGCTCACCGGTCAGCGGGGCGACGGTCTCCACCAGCTCCGGCTCGCCCGCCGCGGTGACCCCGGCGGCGAGGCGGGTGACCAGGGAGGGCGGAACGGCCGCGGCGACGGTACGGCCGCCGCCGGGGGCGGCGGGGTTGCGGGCCGCGGCGCCGGCGCCGGGCTGCTCGGAGACCGTGGCATCTGCTGTGAGGTCCGTCATGGGGCGCAGCCTAGGCGCTCGGCGGCCGGTTCGGTACCCGTCGGTAACAAGAATGTCGGCGCGCCGCGGCGCGGCCGGGAGCCGGCCGACCCGGTGGGGCGACGGCTCAGCGGGTGGGCGTGAAGTCCTTGAGCACCGCGTTGAACCGCTGCTCCCCCTCCGGCCAGTCCTTGTCCGTGTCCGGGCTGGAGAGGTAGATGGCGTAGCCCGTCCCGTCGCGGTCGATGAACTCCGCCTCTATCGCCCGCCGCCGGCCGCCCTCCTTGGCCGCGTAGCTGAACTCCCAGACCGCCGCGTCGTGGCCGTTCACCAGGACGCTGGTCAGCTTGTGCTGGCGGTACTCCTTCAGCTTCGAGACCGTGGTCTCCATCTGCCGCAGGTGCTCCAGCGGCTTGACCGACTGGCCGACGGTGACGGCGAACTGGAGGTAGTGGGTCTTGTTGTCCGGGCTGTAGAAGATCTGGTTCGCGGTGTCGGTGCTGCGCTGCCAGGCCGGGGTGGCCACCGGCAGCGGGAACCGGAAGCCCGCCGGGTCGTCCACCCAGCGGTAGCCGGTGGGCGGGGGATCGGTGTCGCCGGACGCGGTGGGCTGCGGCGTCCCGGAGCCGGTGGCGGTCGGGGAGGGACCGGGCTCCGGGGCTCCCCGGTCACGGGTCGCGAGGAAGGTCGCCCCGGCGGCCGCCACCGCGACGGTCAGGGCGATCGCGACGACCCGCAGCACGGCCCGGCGCCTGGCCGGGCCACGCGCGGGCGAAACGGAGTGCGCTCCCGGCGTGGGCGTGGCGGCGTGCGCTCCCGACATGGGCGTGGCGGCGTGCGCCCCGGACAGCATGGCCGGTCCGGCGGCCCCCAGCGGCCCCGTACCCGGCCGCTCGGCGTCCCCCGCGGCGTGTACCGGCGGCTGCGGCGTGGTCGGCCCCTCGGAGTCGACGGCCGGGACCGGCCCGGCCGGCGCGTCGGTGCGGTCGACCACCGGCACCGACTGGGTGGGCGTCTTGACCGGCGCGACGGGCTTGAAGCCCATGGTGTGCCCGGCCTTCACCTCGGCCAGCATCCGGGCCGCCTCGTCCGCGCTCGGCCGCTCGGCCGGGTCCTTGGCCATCAGCGCGGCCAGCACCGGCCCCAGCGCCCCGGCCCGCTTCGGCTCCGGCAGCGGCTCGCCGACCACCGCGGCCAGCGTGGTCAGCGGCGAGGTCCGGCGAAACGGCGAGTCGCCCTCCACGGCCGCGTACAGCGTCGCCCCGAGGCCCCACAGGTCGGAGGCCGGGCCCGGCCGCTCGCCCTGGGCGCGCTCCGGCGCCAGGTAGTCCGGCGAGCCGACCAGGTCGCCCGGGCGGGTCAGCTCGGTCGAGCCCTCGAAGGTCGCGATGCCGAAGTCCAGCAGCACCACCCGCCCGGTGCCGCGCTCCAGCAGCACGTTGGCCGGCTTCACGTCCCGGTGCAGCACGCCCAGCTGGTGCCCGCGGTGCAGCGCGGCCAGCACCTGGCTGCCGACCTCGGCGGCGGCGCGCGGCGAGAGGGTGCCGTCCTGGCTGATCACATCGGCCAGCGAGCGGCCGTCGACCAGCTCCATCACGATCCACGGCTTGCCGTCCTGCTCCAGCACGTCGTGGACGGTGATCACGCCGGGGTGCTTGATCCGGGCGGCGGCGCTGGCCTCGCGCTTCATCCGGGCGTTCAGGATCTGCAGTTCCTCTTCGGGGAGGTGGCTGACGGTCAGCTCCTTGACCGCGACCTCGCGGTCCAGCATCCGGTCCCAGGCCCGCCAGACCGTGCCCATGCCGCCCCGGCCGAGCCGGTCACCCAGCTCGTAGCGCCCGGCCAGCAGCCGCTCACCCTCGGCCGTCCCCGGCCGGTCCTGCACGCCCATCGGCGACCGCTCCCCCTCCTCCACCTGCCGTCACCGCGACGGAGGGCCCGGTACAGACCACATTTCGAACAGCTCTCACGGCACACCCTAGGCGCACCGCCCGGCCCCCGGTAACCTCCCCCGGCCGCAGGAGGGACGGGGGCGGCCCGGCGGGCACCGTCAGCCTGCGAACATCACCACGGCGGCCACCCCGAGCACCAGCAGCAGGAACACCCCGCCGACCAGGACCGGGCCCAGCAGGGCGGGTGGCAGCAACGGCTTCCGGGCGGGCGGCGGACCGGCGTCGGGCGCTGCCTCCGGGCGCGGGGCGCCGCGGCCGCGCCGACGCGGGTTCAGCGGTACCAGCGGCCCCTCCGGCCGGAGTTCGAGCGCCCGGGCCGCGCGCTCCTCGTCGACCGGCTCCGGGGCGCCCGCCAACAGGTCCGCCAGCTCCCGCCGGATCCCCTCCGCCCCCGGCCGCAGCGCCGGATCGGGCTGCAGCAGCCGCTCGACCAGTGGCGCCAGCGGCCCGCAGACCGTCGACGGCTCCCGCCGGCCGTCGCGCACCGCGGTCACCAACTCGGGCACCCCCTGGTCGGGGTACGGCGAGCGGCCCGTCACCAGCCGGTGCAGCAGCACGCCGAGCGCCCAGCAGTCCCCGGCCGGGCCGCCGTCCAGCGGCCAGCGCTCCGCCACCGCACCGACCAGGGTGGCCCGGACCTCGTACCGGCGGCGGCCGCCGGGCCCGCCCAGCTCCTCCGCCAGCGCCTCCTCGGCCACCCCCGGGAGCAGCCCGCCCAGCAGGGCCGCACCGTCCTCGCAGACCAGGACGGACTCGGCGGTCAGGTTGCCGTGCGTGAGCCCGGCCTCGTGCAGCGCCCGCAGCGCGCCGGCCAGGTCCGCCGCCAACTCGGCCGCCCGGTACGGCGCGACCGGTCCGGCGGCGGCCAGGTCGGCCAGCAGCACCCCGGCCGGCCACTCCTCGACCGTCCGGAGCAGCTCACCGTCGACGAACGCGCCGACGCCCTGCAGCAGCCTCGGGTGCACGGGCGCGGCCGAACCGACCTCGGCCACCCGGCGGACCAGCCGCTCGCTCTGCTCGGGCATCGGGCCGTCCGGATCGTCCGGGTCGTGACCGCTCGTCAGCAGCGCGGGAAGCTCCAGCGCGCGCAGCAGGACGGTGGCTCCCGTCCGCTCGTCCACCGCGAGTGCCCGCAGCGCCTCCGGACGGTCCGTCAGTCGGTAACGCCCCGCCAGTACCTGACCCGGACCCGCTCGCATGGGTGTTCCTCTCGCTCACCGCCCAGCCTAGGCCCTGACCGGCCGAACCTCGCCGGGTGCGCGGCGACCGGCCCAACGGGGCCGCGTCGACGACCGCATTACGCTCGTTCCATGGACTGGACCGATCTGATCGACGCGGCCTTCGACGTGGCCGGCAACAGCAACCGTGACAACCGGGCCGAGGCCCTGCGCACCGTCGAGGCGAACGTCGTGCCCGACGAGAAGCCGGTCGCCTCCACGGCCGGGCGCCACCCCGACCACTTCCGCAAGGGCGTACTGGTCCTCACCACCCAGCGGCTGCTCTTCCTGAAGGACGGCAAGCCGCCGGTCCCGGTTCCGCTCTCCGCGGTGACGGACGCGACCGTCAACCGGAGCAGGCTCAACGGCGAGGTGCTGCTGGTGGTCGCGCTCACCGGCTCGCACCGCTTCGAGGACGTGGTCAAGGCCGAGGTGTTCGCCGAGCAGATCCGGGCCACCGCCCGGCTGGTCCGCGAGGCCGCGGCGAAGGCCCCGGCCGCACCCGCCGGCGCCCCGGCCGTCGCGCCGGCCGCCTCCGGCACCGAGCTGCTGGACCAGTTGGAGCGGCTGACCGCCCTGCACACCGCGGGGGCGCTCACCGACGAGGAGTTCAGCCGCGCCAAGCAGCGCCTGATCGGCTGACCACCGCCGGCCGGGCCCGGCCTCGGGCCCGGCCGGCGGAGCCGCCGGCGGAGCCGCCTACGGTGCGGGCTGGAAGGTGTCGAAGGCGACCTGACGGGCCTGCACGCTCGCCGGCGTGCCCCAGTCCGCGTCCGGGGTGATCCAGTAGATCGAGTACCCGTACTTGGCCGGAGTGCCGGTCACGAAGCCCCGGTTGAGCGAGTGCATCCTGGGCGTGCCGTTGGTCCACTCCCAGTCGGCGGAGTTGGCCCAGTCCCGGTAGGTGATGGCCTGCAGCTGCACCCGCTGGTAGTTGCTGACCTGGGCGCGCAGCCCCGGCTCGGACTCCTGCCAGTCGGCGACCGCGCTCGGGCCCGGGGTGGTGGTCCACTCGATCTTCAGGGTGCTGCCGTTGCCCTTGAAGACCCGGCGGATGGACTCCGAGCCGGCGGGCTGCAGCCAGTCCGGCAGGACGATCGAGAAGCCGGTCGGGTCCTTGTACTCGTGGTACCCGGCGGGTACCGCCGCGCCGGGAGCCGCCGGGGCGGGCGGCACGGCGGCGGGCTGGGTCGCGGGCACGGCGGCCGGAGTGGTCTCGGCCGGAGCCGCCCCGCTCCCGGCCGGGGTCGTCGCGGCCGGTGCCCCCGGCGCCGGGGTACCGGGCGCGGCGCTGCCGGGCCCCGCGGTGGCGGCCGCCGGAGTGTCGGGTGCCGAGGAACCGGTCACGGCGGCCGGGGAGGTGGCGCCCGCGCCGTTGGCCGCGCCGCCGTCGGCGTCACCGAAGGCCCGGACCATCGCCACCGCCCCGGCGATCAGCAGCAGCACCACCACGACGGTCACCACGGCGAGCCGCCGCCGGCCCTTGCGCGGATCGGCGCCGGCGGCCTGGGTCGCCCCGAGGGTCCACTCACTGGTCACCGGCCGGATCGGCTCCGCCGCGGGCGCGGCGGCGGCCCCGGCGGCGGGCTTCGCGGTGTCCTCGGCGGGCTCGGCGTCCTTGGCCCGGCTGCCCACCCGGACGGTGCCGAGCAGCCCGCCGATCGTGCGCCGGGAGGCCTCCCCGCCCGTCGGCTTCGCCGTGGCGCCGCCCTCGGAGTCGCCTCCCCCGGCTTCGCCGGCCGCGGGCTCCCCGGCGGCCGGCTTCACCGGCATCGCGTGCTCGGTGGTCGACTCCGCCCGGGTGGTCGCGTCGGCCACCACCCGCTTGAGCAGCGAGCGGGTCTGCGAGGCGTCCAGCCGCTCGGCCGGGTCCTTCGCCAGCAGCCCCTCGATGACCGGCCGCAGCGGCCCGGCGTTGAACGGCGTGCCGAGCTCCTCCGTCATCACCGCCGTCAGGGTGGCGAGCGCCGAACCCCGGTCGTACGGCGGCCGGCCCTCGACCATCGCGTACAGCGTGCCGCCCAGCGACCAGAGGTCGGCCGGCGGCCCGGGCTTCTGCCCGCGGGCCCGCTCCGGGGATATGTACGAGGGCGCGCCGACCAGCATGCCGGTCGAGGTCACCGAGGCGTCGCCCTCCACGCTGGCGATGCCGAAGTCGGTGAGCACCACCCGGCCGTCCTCGCCGATCAGCACGTTGGACGGCTTCACGTCACGGTGCAGGATGCCGTGCGCGTGCGCGGCGACGAGCACCCCCAGCACGTCCAGCGCGATCTCGGCGGCCCGGCCGGGCGACAGCGGCCCGTCCTCCTTGATCACGTCCGCCAGCGAGCGGGACTCCACCAGCTCCATGACGATCCACGGCCGGTCGTCCTCCTCGACGACGTCGAAGACGGTGACGGCCGAGCTGTGCCGGATCCGGGCGGTGGCCTTGGCCTCGCGCAGCGTCCGGACGATCAGCCGGTGCTTCTCGTCCTCGTCGACGCTGCCGTTCATCCGCAGTTCCTTGACCGCGACGATCCGGCCCAGCATCTCGTCCTCGGCACGCCACACGGTGCCCATGCCGCCGCGCCCGAGCACCGCGTCCAGCCGGTAGCGTCCGGCCAGGAGGCGGCCGGTGGAGCCCTGCGCCTGGGTCATTCGGAACGTTCCCCCATGTGCTGCTGGCGGTCGAGGTGACGGCGCGTCGGCCCGGCGCGGGCCCGAACGCCAAGCCTCCATCATCCCCTGTCCCGAGGGCCCGCGACCACCCGGCCCCCGGCCAGCCTGGTGACGGACCGGAACGGCCCCGGCGCTCCGTGCCCGATCTGTGATCGAAAACTCTGTCCGGCCGCCCCCGGGCGCTGCTAGCGTTCGGCAGCTCACCGTCTTTCCCGGGGGGATTCGACGCCCATGACCGCACCCGCACCGGGCACTGACGGCCGGTCGGACCGGCCGCGTACGGCCACGCACTACTCCGTCGCACCGGAACCGGAGACCCCCGAGGGCTATGTCGCCCCGGGCATGCCCGGGGCCCCGGTGGCCGGTTACCACCCCACCCCCGCGCCCGGGCCCGCCCCGCAGGGCCGGCGGCGCCGGGGCCGCGGGGGCCGCTGGGGCGGCCGCACCGCCGTCGCGATCGCCCTCGCCGTCGCCGCGATGCTGGCCGGCGCGCTGGCCTACGGTCTCGCCCCGGCGCGGGCGGCGAGCACCGTCGGCTGGCTGGCCATCGCCCCGGCCGCCGCCGTCGCCCTGCCGCTCGGCCGGCTCGGCGGCCGCGGCCACGCCCTGCCCCCGCTGGGCGCGCTGCTCGCCGCCGGCGCGCTCTTCCTCGGCCAACTGATCGGCGAGGCCCGCCGGCTGCCCGGGCCGACCGGTGCATACGACGCGCTGCTCCAGGACGCCCTCGCCCACTGGCGCGCCGACCGCCACCCGCTGGACGCCGTCTTCTACGGCATCGCGGTGATCGGCGGCTTCCTGCTCACCCGCCGCGCGGCCGCCCGGGACTGAACGCGGGAGGCCCCCGCCGGAACGCGTCCGGCGGGGGCCTCCCGCACAGCGGGGCGGCTCAGCGGTGGTTGAGCGCCGGGTTGACCGTCACCTCGACCCGCTGGAACTCCTTGAGCTCCGTGTAGCCGGTGGTGGCCATCGCGCGGCGCAGCGCGCCGAACAGGTTCATGGTGCCGTCGGGGGTGTGCGACGGACCGGTGAGGATCTCCTCGGTGGTGCCGACCGTGCCGAGGTTGACCCGCTTGCCGCGCGGCAGCTCCTCGTGGACGGCCTCCATGCCCCAGTGGAAGCCCTTGCCCGGGGCGTCCGTGGCGCGGGCCAGCGCCGCGCCGATCATCACCGCGTCGGCGCCGCAGGCGACGGCCTTGGGAATGTCGCCGCTGTAGCCGACCCCACCGTCCGCGATCACGTGCACGTAGCGGCCGCCGGACTCGTCCATGTAGTCGCGGCGGGCGGCCGCGACGTCGGCGACGGCGGTGGCCATCGGCACCTGGATGCCGAGGACGCCACGGGTGGTGTGGGCGGCGCCGCCGCCGAAGCCGACCAGCACGCCGGCCGCACCGGTGCGCATCAGGTGCAGCGCGGCCGTGTAGGTGGCGCAGCCGCCGACGATGACCGGGACGTCCAGCTCGTAGATGAACTGCTTGAGGTTCAGCGGCTCGGCGCCGCTGGAGACGTGCTCCGCGGAGACGGTGGTGCCGCGGATGACGAAGACGTCGACACCGGCGTCCACGACGGCCTTCGAGAACTCGGCGGTGCGCTGCGGGGAGAGCGCGGCGGCGGTGACCACGCCGGAGTCGCGGACCTCCTGGATCCGCTGCTTGATCAGGTCGGCCTGGATCGGCGCGGCGTAGATCTCCTGCAGGCGGCGGGTGGCGGCGGCCTCGTCGGTGAACGTGGCGATCTCGTCCAGCAGCGGCTGCGGGTCCTCGTAGCGGGTCCAGAGGCCTTCCAGGTTGAGCACGCCCAGACCGCCGAGGCGGCCGATCGCGATGGCCTGCTGCGGGGAGACCACGCTGTCCATCGGGGCGGCCAGGAACGGCAGGTCGAAGCGGTAGGCATCGATCTGCCAGGCGATCGAGACCTCCTTCGGGTCCCGGGTGCGGCGGCTGGGGACGACGGCGATGTCGTCGAATGCGTACGCCCGGCGGCCGCGCTTGCCTCGCCCGATCTCGATCTCAGTCACTTCGTTCGAGCCCTTCTGGTTTGTTGCTCATACCCGCCGGGTCACCCCGGCCGCCCCCAGTATCCCGCACACTGTGCTAGTCGCGCGCTCGCCTCCGGGGCGCTTCGACCCGGCGCGGGTCGGGTCGGCTGGGCTCGGGCAAGCAGCACTGGTCCACGCCCCTTCGGCTCGGGAGGGGTCGGGTCCGCGAGGGCTCGGGCAGGCAGCACCAGTCCGGCCCCTTCGGCTCGGGAGGGGTCGGGTCCGCGAGGGCTCGGGCAGGCAGCACCAGTCCGGCCCCTTCGGCTCGGGAGGGGTCGGGTCCGCGAGGG